>JARBTX010000109.1 GCA_029239975.1 Anaerocolumna sp. | reverse complement strand
AGGTTGTATCTAATAATTACTTATTAAATACGGTTCGTATAAACGACATCTTTCGATGTTATCTATATTGAAAATTTTAAAGAATTTTCAAGGTTGTTTTATTGTTCAGTTATCAATGTTCGTCCCTATTTTTCAGGGTTTTAATCTATTCATAAAACTTTTTTTCTGTAAGTTTGTTGGTGTTTGTTTCTCACCAGCTCGACTATCTTATCATACTTACAAGGAGTTGTCAACAACTTTTTTATTTATTTTTTTAAGTCATCAACTTGTAAAAAAGTTTCACGGAGAAGGAGGGATTTGAACCCTCGCGCCGCTATTAACGACCTACTCCCTTTCCAGGGGAGCCCCTTCAGCCGCTTGGGTACTTCTCCAAAAAGGCTGATAAAATATCTTGTATCTAAGCAATATTAACATCTATAAAGATGTTTTCTTGCAACGGAGAAAGTGGGATTCGAACCCACGGCCCCTTACGGAGTCACCGGTTTTCAAGACCGGCTCCTTAAACCACTCGGACATCTCTCCGAACGTTGCTTGAACAGTATAACAAACCTAAAAACAAAAGTCAAGCACTTTTCATAACTTTTTTTATCTTTTTTTTAAAATGACTTTAAGGCTTAAAAAACCCGTAAAACACAAGGGTCTAATACTATTCTTAAGATAGGTTAATAGTCTTTATTAATACATCTCCAATTAAAATATCTTCTGGTGTTGTTATTTTAATATTACTGTAACTTCCTTTTACCATCTTAATCGGATAATTCATTGTGCTTTCCACAACCATTGCATCATCTGTTATATTTAGACCTAGGTTATTATACTCTAATTTATTTATTATCATACTATATGCTTCAAAAATAATTTGGTATGCAAATGCTTGTGGCGTTTGTACCATCCACATTTTATCTCGATTTGGCGTTTCAGTTATAATTCCATCTGTATTTACCACTTTAATAGTATCTTTTGATGGCATTCCAACAACACAGGCATTGTACTTTATTACTTCTTTTATAACAGTTTCAATGATATCAACTGTTATAAAAGGTCTCGCTCCATCGTGTATTAATACATAATCCGTAGATGTAATTGCATTCAGACCACAAAATACAGAATTGTATCGTTCTGCCCCACCAACAATTATTTTGCTTACTTTTTTAAAATCATATTCATCAATAATACTATTTTTGCAATATTCTATTTCATCTTTACCAACAACTAATATAATTTCATCTATACTACTATTTTCAAATGCTTTTATAGTATAATATAATACGGGTTTACCTTGTAACAGTAAGTACTGCTTTGCAGTATCACTATTCATTCTTTTGCCACTACCCGCAGCTAAAATAATTGCAGTAACTTTCTTCTTATCCATCTTTTACTCCTGAATATATATTCTGCTTATCTTCAATTTTATAATTCAACTAAAATAACTATCTTTGTAATAATGACAAATTTATGAGTATAGTACTATCTTTGTCCAATTTTCAGATTTGGAACTGCATTTAAATCTAAACCATGTCTCGTACCATTTAAATATTCATAATAAGCAGCAACTCCAATCATGGCCGCATTATCTGTGCAATAAATAGGTGATGGATAATATAGCTTTAACCCATTGGCATTACACTTTTCACTCATTGCCTCTCTAAGCGCAGAGTTTGCTGCAACTCCACCAGCAATTGCTACTTTAGTCATTCCATAATCTTTCGCAGCTAAAATTGTTTTATTTACTAAGGCTTCTACTACTGCTTCTTGAAAAGATGCTGCTATATCCGCTCTATTTACTTCTTCATTTTTCATAGTACATGAATTAATGTGGTTTAGAACAGCAGATTTTACTCCACTAAAACTAAAATCATAAGGAGCACCTTCTATGTTAGCTCTTGGAAATGAAATAGCCTTTTTATTACCTTCTCTAGCTAACTTATCAACTTTTGGTCCACCTGGATAACCTAAACCTATTGCTCTAGCTACTTTATCAAAGGCTTCTCCTGCTGCATCGTCTCTTGTTCTACCTACAATTTCATAAACACCATATTCTCTCACAACAACTAGGTGAGTATGCCCCCCAGAAACGATTAAACACATAAAAGGTGGTTCTAAATCAATATGTTCAATATAATTTGCGGAAACATGTCCTTCTATATGATGTACCCCAATTAAAGGTTTCTTAGTAGCATAACTTATTGCTTTTGCCTCAGCAACTCCAACTAATAATGCACCCACTAAACCTGGACCATAGGTTACTCCAATTGCATCAATATCCTGTAATGTTACGTTAGCTTTTTCCAGCGCTTCAGTAATAACTTGGTTTATTTTTTCTATATGTTTTCGAGATGCTATCTCAGGCACTACTCCACCATATAACGTGTGGAGTGCAATTTGTGATGAGATAACGTTGGATAGAACCGTCCTGCCATTTTTTACGACTGCTGCTGCAGTTTCGTCGCAAGAAGATTCTATTGCAAGTATTAATACGTCCTTATCCATCTTTTCTCCTATACCAAATTTTTGTATTTTTTTAAATTCTTTTTTGATTACCTTTTTATCTATTAAAAACATTTTAAACTTTTAAATAATCATCTTAATCGTTTTTTTAGTGAATCATCTTAATTACTCTTTTTAAATAATCATCTTAATCACTCTTTTTAAATAATCATTTTAATTACACTTTTTAAATAATTATCTTTTAACTTAAATACTCTTATGAAATGATCATCTTAAATATTCTTTAAATAATAATTATAGATCTCATTTTAGCTAATCATTCTTTTCATATTAATTACATTTATTAGAGAATCATTTAAACTCTTTTTTTATTAAAACATTTTGGATATATATTATAGCTATTAAATTATGTCTATTTCTATATTTAACCTTGTATATACTATCACAATTTGGAAATACGGTCAAAGGGTTACCACAAATAATTCAATTAACCCATAGGTTTGATGTTCTAGCATTAAAATCCCAACCTTCATACATTTATCATTATTGATTATTTAAAAAAGGAGTTGTAAAACACATAGTTAATAAAACTAGTAATTTACAACATCCTTTATTTGTGTTTTATATACGAAAAATTTCAGTTAGTTTTCTGAATTTATTTCTGTTTTGTCAGCTTCACCCCAGCCTAAAATTTTCCAATTACCTTCTGTATCTTTTCTTAATACAAAATTTTCATAAATTTTAGTAAAATTATTATCTTCCTTTAACGTATAGGAAGCGATAATAGAAGCATATTCTTTCTCTTCACTTTCCCAATATACCACTGAACTATTACCTTCAACCATATAACTCAAAATAGTCCGACTGGCATTACGATAATCTGTCATTTCAACATTTAAATCTAATAAATAATTTTCATACTCATTTTTTTCTAGCAATTCATCATCAAATAAACTTCTTAATTGTTTTGCTAGGCCTTCTATTGTTTCTTCGTCATGTTTTTCATTATATAAATTTTTTGTAATTCTACTATATAATTTTATAACTTCCTTTGGTGTAGATGGATAGTTACCTGTGATATCTTTTGAGAGCAGTGTTTCAATTTCAGTTTTTGTAGCATTTTCGCTAATTAATGGAGTTGTCCTTGTTCTAAGAAAAAAGTATAAAGGTATCACTATAATAGCGAATATAAACATAATTACAAAAGTTCTTAGTGAACTTCGCTTAGATTTATTCATACTGCCACTCCTCCTTATCCTACGCATGCGAATTTTTTAAGGTAAATTATTCATTTGGATCAAATTCTAGTGTAACGCTCTTTTTGTCTTTTCCAACCTTTGCATGTTCAAAAATTGCTCTAGTATCTTCAATATACATTTCAGGCTTTACTAAAGATGGGCTAAAATGTGTAAGCCAAAGTTCTTTTACTTCTGCTGTTTTTGCTAACCTAGCTGCATCATAAAATGTCATATGTTTATGCTCTAATGCCTTACCTTCCATATCTTTTTCACCATACATACCTTCACAAATGAAAAGATCTGAATATTTTGCTTGCTCTGCTATAATTGGTACTGGTCTAGTATCAGTGCAATAAGTAAGTTTAATTCCTTTACGTGGGGGTCCTAATACCATATCTGGTGTATATATAATATCACCTTCTGTAATGGTTTCCCCTTTCTGCAATCGATTCCAGTACATTTGTGGAATATTATTCTCATTCGCCTTTTCTACAAAGAATCGTCCACCACGATCGATTTCTATACTATATCCATAACAAATCACATTATGATTAACACGGAATGCCTTAATGATATACCCATTAATACGTAATTCTTCTGTAGGATTTGTTAATTCTATAAAATTAATTTCAAATGGTAACTCTGGTGCGATAACCCTTAGAGCATTTACTACTCTCTCTAATCCTTTTGGACCAATCATCGTTACCGGCTCTGTTCTATCTGCATTACCCATTGTTAATAATAAACCAGGTAACCCACTAATATGATCTCCGTGATAATGTGTAAAACAAATTATATCAATAGGATGAAAGCTCCATCCTTTTTCTTTTATTGCTATCTGTGTTCCTTCACCACAATCAATTAATAAACTAGATCCATTAAATCTTGTCATTAATGCTGTAAGCCAGCGATTGGGCAATGGCATCATTCCACTAGTTCCTAACAAACAAACGTCTAACATGTAATTTCCTCACTTACTTCCCTTCGAGAATTTATATATGTTTATTCTACCCTATATCGTAAAAACATACTCATCTAATCAAAGGCTTTTCTTACTTTCATATTAACATAACACCTATGGATAATCAATAGTACTTAAGTTTATCCAATCATTAGATACTTTGTTATCCATAATAAAAAATGGCTGTTGCAGGACAACTTGCAATTCCATATCAATGGAAATTCAGCAATACTTGTCCTACAACAGCCTAACCCCTACTACAATACTTCTTTCTTTTTCACAATCTCAATTGGTACTTTGAATGAAGCAATAAAAGCATCATAGCAGTCTTCACACATATTAAATTTATGCACCTCTAAATCATATTTCGAAAAGTAGCCCCACTCCTTGGCTGCTTCAAACATATCCTCTTTAAAAATTCCATGTTCAGTTACAATCTTTTTTCCACATACGTTGCAAAGCATTTCTCTGTTAATACGTGGCTTAACTTTGATACTGTCCATATGTTATCCCTCCTGCTAACTTGGCCAACTCTTTAATAACATTATAACGGTATATTCAGAATATTTACAGTGGGAATTAATGTATCTTTATTGGAATTATTATAGCTATTTCTATATATTACCCGGTAGGTCATCTACTATAGCCACATAATCAAGGCATCTTCAACCGGTTTCTCATAAAAATTCTTCCTTATTCCAGCATCTTTAAATCCTAAACTATGATATAAGGAGATTGCTGGGTGATTGTTCACTCGAACTTCTAGGGTAAAAGCCTCTAACCCCTGCTCTTTGCCCTTTTGTATCAATGAATTTAGCATAATACGTGCAATACCACGCCCTCTAACTGATTCTTTTACAGCAACATTATTAATCTGTCCTTCTCCAACAACGCCCCAAAATCCACAATAACCTAAAATTTCATTGTTTTCTTCCACAACTAGATATAAGTTATTCACATCTAATATGGATTTTTTAAAATCGTCCCTACTCCATGGGTCTGAGAACGTATTTACTTCTATTTCGTGAACGAAAGGTATATCATTCTCACACATCTTTCTAACTAACAAATTAAGCACCTCTTATTTCAATTCGTTTTAGTTAATTACTTACTGCCTTTTGATTCTTAGCATGTTCTTTCTCTTCTAATTCTCGCTCTGCTTGAGATAATCTTAGATATGTTGGTTCATGTTCTTCAGCCGTTACTACTAAGCCCTTACTAAAATATAGAACACCTAATGCTCCAACGCATGCTGCTCGTTGTTTTGATAAATGTAATGGTGCAAAACTATATGGAACCATTAATAAATTACTTAGCTTTTCTTTATATACTTCAACACCATCCCCTAGGAAAATTACACTTCTTCCTAGTTTATTAATTTCATCCGCTATTTCATCTATTTCTACTGCTTTTTGTGATTCTACTACCTGATAAACATTCTCTTTATATTCATACAATCCGGTATAAACTTGATTGCGTCTAGCATCCATAATAGGACATATTAACTTATCTGTTCCATATAGGTTAAAGCCTAATGCATCTACAGTTGGTATATTTATAATTGTTTTATTTAATGCGAGTCCTAAGCCTTTCGCTGTTGATGAACCAATTCGAAGACCTGTAAAGGAGCCTGGCCCTGCTGCCACAGCAATCGCATCAATGTCAGCTAAATCAATTTCTAATATTTTAACTATTTCATCTAACATTGGCAATAATGTTTGTGAATGAGTTTTCTTATTATTTACTGTATATTCAGCCAAGAGCTTGTCTTCTGTTACAATAGCTACGGAAGCAACTAGTCCCGAAGTATCTAACGCTAAAATCTTCATACTTTTCCTCCAAATGATGTTCTATATCGTTTCTATTATACAATACTTAGCATATAAACAAAAGATTGAAGCCACCTCTCATACTCAATTTTTGTTTGCCTGTTCTAGAATCTACAATAGAACTTTCTTCGTAATATATAAATTATTCCTGATATTTATCTATATTTATCAGTCGATAATCAAAACCCTTTTCCAAGTCTTTTTCAATCCGAATGATAGTACGTTCTGCCGGAAGTAAATCTTCTATCAAGTTTGACCATTCAATTAGGCATATACCATTACCAAAAAAATAGTCTTCATAACCAATCTCATACATTTCTTCAATATCCGCAATTCGATATACATCAAAATGATAAAAAGGTAATCTTCCTTCTTCATAAACTTGTACGATTGTAAAGGTTGGGCTATTCACTGGTTCAAGAATTCCGAGTCCACTTGCAAATCCTTGTGTGAACACAGTTTTTCCAGTTCCTAAATCACCTAATAAACAAAAAACTTGTCCTGGTTTCGCATCTTCGCCTAATTTTTTACCAAACGAATACGTATCTTCCATTTTAAAACTCTCTAAAATCATGTTTTCTCCCTATTTTAGTTTTAGGGTTGGTACTAGACTTAATTTACCTTTTGTACCAACCCTAGTCACATTATTTTAATTTAGAACTCTTTTTATCTACATGTAAATTAATTAAATTCTTAACCTCTTCGTAATGATCTACAAGACTTGATTTTGGTAATAGATATGCCCCCACATTGGACATGTAAATAATGATACTCTTCCCTGTCTCTATTACCTTTCTTACTTCTTCCCAAGGTTTTTCGTAAGCTTCCCCACCTTGACTCACCTGAATACCACTATTATTTAATTTATAGTCTAATGGTAATTTAAAACCTGGAGTGAGTTTTACCTGCTTTGCGGCTTTCATATAAAGTTGTATCGGATTAATTACCGTAAATAATAACGCTATAACCAGTAATAATGCTTTTTGCATTTGACTGTCCCCACCATAACCGGTAATCAATAATACAATTGCACCAAAACTTAAGAAAATTCCTATCATCCCCGAAAAACCACGATAAGCATGATGTAACAAGAAATCATACATATCCGAAGTTTTAATTATAACACTAACATTTACTTCGTTATCCATAACAACCTCCATTCTTGTCATTACATGTGCAATTATAGCAGATTGGATTAAAATTACAAGTGGGGTTTATAATTCAGATGCTATATGTCTGTTTAGATTATATAAGAAATATGAGTGCATTCATATTCATCTGTAGTGGACTTTTAGCCAACTTCCATCTGAATACATATGCACTCATTTTATAATTATAGTCTATTTTTGATTAAGCGATATGTGTAATGTCCAACTATACCTAAGAATATACCTTTTACAATGTTAAATGGTGTGATTCCAAAGAGAATTAAGGTAAATTTATCTTTGATTCCAGGTATACCTTTTGCCACTGCAACTACATTATCAACTCCACCATAAAGAGTTGCATACATCGGGATTGTTACAAAATAATTCATTAAGAATCCAGCAATTGTCATAGCTACTGTTGCTACTGTAAAGGATGTTAATGATTTGTATTTACCTTTCATTTTTCTATAAATGATAGCTGCAGGCACAACATATGCAATACTAATGATAAAGTTTGCTAATTCACCAATTCCTGCTGTTTTTGTTGCAGTGATTGCTTTGATTACATTCTTAATTAACTCAATGACTAATCCAGCTAACGGCCCAAACTGGAATGCTCCTATGATAGCAGGAATATCACTAAATTCTAATCTTAAGAATCCAATAAATGGTGGTGACTCCAATAACATTAAAACGTAGGATAAGGCTGAAAGTAAACTAACTGTTACCATTGTTCTTGTGGAGAACAAGTTGGTAGCCTTGGATTTACTAGTTCCCCTAGTGTTTGCTGCTTTTACATTTGTTTCATGTGTCGCTTGATTCATTTTGCACTCTCCTTTTTAATTGGAAAGGATAATTCTTGGTTTTTGATATGTAGTTCGTAGTATGCAAAGCTACATAAAAAAAGCCTCGATAGAATCGAGGCTAATGATTTGCGAATTCACTGTATATCACATGATATACAACATTCAATCTTCTCACATCCAGACTTTACTGTCGGTTTTGGAATTTCACCAAATCAGCTGAAAACTTTAAATATAAAAATAAATTTATATTGTTAAAGTATCAGGTCGCGGACTTTACCGCCGGTCGGGAATTACACCCTGCCCCGAAGAATTTCCTTTATTTATTTATACAGTTATAATACAACTAAAAATAATAATTGTCAAATATAATATTTTCCATTGAAATTAAAATTCAATCCAATTATTATATATAGTGTAATATCCAAAATTTACAAGTTCTTATTGTATTTTATAAATAACCTAACTTATTTAAAGTAAACAATGAAATCTTGTAAAATTAGATAAAAAATGTGGCATCAGTTACATTGTAGGAGTTACCGCGAAAAATAAATACACAGTGAATTGTAAGTAATACCACATTTATTGGATTTATTATAACATTGATTTAAGTCATAGTGTTCCTATATAATATAGGAGTTTAGTAAATTTTTACATATTTGTGACGACAGAGGTGAGAATAGTGGGATTAACATTATTTCTTTGGCTATTTATGATAATTATTTTTTTATCCTCTAATAAAAATAAAATCAACCAATGGTGTGCTATTACAACTTTTATTTATAGTATTGGAACCTTTAAAGAATATTTCTACTATGAATTGGCTCCAGTACTAATCGAATATGGTTTTATTCATGAGATTGATATTCTTAGAGCAATATATTCTGTTATGACTGCAATATTATATTTCTATGTAATGCCTAGTGGATTACAATTTACTTTATACTTTATCTCATTTCAAAAAAAACAGAAAACGATGTTTCAACTAATTCGGATATTTACTTTTATCTCTCCAATATTTTTTTCATTCGTATATAAACCACATAGGTTGCACTTTTATCAACAAACTAGTTCTGTATTCTGGTATGTATTTTCAATCTATAATATAACATATGGTATTATTATAACATACATTATGATAAAATCTATATATTCAGCCAATTTGCCAATACAGAAGCGGCAGAACAAACTAATATGTATTATTACCATTCCACCTGTCTGGTATTGGCTAATAACTATTTTTGTAATACATAGTTTGCATATAACTAAATTTTTTAAAATATGGAAAATAAGTGCTTACATCTTATTAATATCACTCATCATCTTTATAATTGCTGCATTTAGTGACGGGATTATGGGCCTAAAAATAAAAATACAAATGTATGATTGGAACTCAGAAATGAGTATTATAAATAAAGGTGGAAATTACATTACCCATGCACTTAAGAATGAAATAACAAAAATTGAATGGTGTGTTAATAACCTCATTATAATGAATACAAACACAGTGCCTGAAGAACTGTCTATTATGGAACGGTCAGTAAACCATTTAAAAAAGTTTATTTATAAAACACAATTATATTCAAATGAAATTATTTTGAAAAAAGAACTGGTAAATGTTTCAAATTTAATCAATGAAGCTATTGCTTCTGCTAAGTTAACTGTAGGAAATGATGTTTATTTTGCTGTAAACTGCCCAAATAATATTAGTGTATTATGTGACCCCATACACATGCTTGAAGTATTAAACAATTTAATCTCAAATGCAGTCGATGCTATGAATAGCTTTGGAACAATTTCTATTTCATGTAAAGTCGATAACCTGAAACATATGCTAGTGATTGCTGTTACTGATATGGGAAAAGGAATTCCCAAAAAGTATATCAATGAGTTATTTAATCCATTTTTTACTACTAAAAACTCTAGTTCACATTTTGGACTTGGTTTATCCTATTGTTATAATGTATTGAAACAACATGATGGGTATATTGATGTGCAAACTATTGAAGGAATAAGTAGTACATTCTACCTCTACCTTCCAACTGATTAAAAGGAGAGTACAATGCAACCCAAAATTAAAGTAATACTTGTTGAAAATGATTTAGATTTTGTTTATTTATTCCGAAAAAAATTAAGTTTAGATCCTGATATTTCATTTTTGGGACATGCTACCAATAAAGAAGACGCTATCGTATTAGCAATTGAAGTCAAACCTGATATCGTGCTAATGGATTTAAACCTTACTGCTGATGAACTTGATGGAATCGATGCATCAAAAGAGATACGGTTAGCTACCAAAGCAAAGGTTATCATTCTTTCATCCTACGATAATTTTGATACCGTCATCCAAGCTAGTATCAAAAGTTTTGCGTCTGGTTATTTATTTAAAAGCCAACTAGATCAAGTAATACCAACCATTAAATTGTTGGCTAAAGGTCATACTCCACATGAATATATGATTAAATCACTCTTAATAAATCAATTAACAAATGCAGAAAAATCCATTTTAGATAATATGTTAGGTAATGAAGATTATATACCCTCATCTGGGAAAACAATAGCTAACCAAAAGACTAATATATTTAGAAAATTGGGTGTAAAAAATAAAAAAGAATTAATTCATTTATTTCGTAATACGTTTACATAATTATTTATTTTTCATGTTTACATACAGTTGTGTAAGGTTAATTGGTAATCCCTTTACCAGATACCTTCTTTGCAAATACAAAAAAGCGCTCATCCTTTGTATGAAGAGTCGTCTTAAAGGGGTAACAAGTATATATTATCAAATTTTCACTTTCATAAGACAACCACTCATTTAGTCTCATAAGAGCTTCCTTTTCAGTTAGGACTTGTATATCATTCACTTTATATTGATAATTTCCGTAATGCGTACTATAGGTGATAACATCACCTATAGTTATATTTTGTAATGCTTTAAGGTATGTTGTATTATGCCCAGATAATAAAAGCGTTTTATTAAGTCCTGGGATAAAACTTGCTACGGATTGTCCCACTCCTACTTTCAGAATCTCATTTGTATCACCCCAAAAAATTGGTGCAAATAGCTCTATTTTATCACATGTTAAATCAGCAAAGTAATCTCCTACATTCGGAAACTCTATCTCTTTTATTGATAATTTATCAAGGGTCTTGCTTGAAGCTATCAAACCCTTATTTATATCGTTATTGATGGATGATTTTATATTAGGGTACTTTACAAAAGGTATTTTTGAGATCTGAGCAATCATATCAAAATTATTATAACTATATTTTACTTCTGGTTTTAAACTGGATTCATTCTCATATATAACCATGCTACTGTAAGCTTTTAGCATATCAAATAAAGGATTCATTGTAATTCTTATTATACAATATCCTAATAGCAAAAAAATAACTGGTATACAAATATTTAGAATAAAAAATCTAATTTTTCGTTTCATCATTCTTCGTACGTTCTACTTTCATTAATAATAGATAATTTTTCATCAGTGCGATGTACAATGAAAAAATGAATAAGAGTCCTAATATTGCAACTACAGGCGAGTAAATCCAAAATCCTGTTTGATTAATGGTTTCTTTAGCCATATTAATTGTATTACCTTTTGTATCTGTAACTTTAACAGTTTTATTCACTATATCCACTGAAACAGTATAGTTTGCAATGGACGCTGCATCTTTTACAAGTAGAACAACTTTTTCAATCGCTTTTGTTTGATTAAATATATTAGAACTATTTAAATTAATATTCTCAGCTATATCAATTGCTTCATTTATCTTACTATTAATTACATCTGCTTGTTCTTTCGTTAAATCAACATCATTTTTTCTAAATTCATTTTCAACCTGATTAAGATAAAAAGAAGGGATTTTTATAACCTTTCCTTGAAAAATAAATTCTTCTCTTAAATTATTTAGAATAGAGATTTCTGCTTCTGATAGCCCAGAAGCTGCTATTACTGTTTTTGCATATACCAGACAGATAATAGTTGTTAATAAAACCGTTATTATAACTTTTTTTATCATATTACTCCAATCTGCACTTTTGCGCTTTTAAATAGTAGGAACACATAGAATTCATCTTAGTACAATCTGTTAGTTTATCTGATTTTTCCCATACAAGAACCCTTATATTCCAAAATGTACTTATACGCAATAAAAAAACATACCGGATAGCGTTACTATCTGGTATGTTTTAGGTATAGCTTTATATTTAATTTGAATAACCATAAATTCGTTTATGAATTTCATTTATATTTTCTTCAAAATCAACACCGATTACTGCCATTCCACGAATTCGCATAAAGGAATATGAACCATTCACAGGTATACTCCATTGTTCTAAATTGTAACTAGCGTATTTTGGTAAACCTAAGATGAGTGAAAATATTTCGCCCTCTTTAAGATTGGTTGTTACCTGTGGCAATATAGTATTAAGCAAATCATTTAATTCTGTTAAACCTAGACTCTTTATATTTAAGAAAACCTGCTCTAATACTCTTCGCTGTCTAGCCGTTCTTTCAAAATCTGTACCGATATAACGATTTCTGGCATAACCTAAAGCTTGCTTTCCATTTAATAACAAAGTGCCTGGACTAGTTATTACATCCTTTTCTGCATCCTCACCAAGTAGACCGTTTAACTCATGAATATAATTATTGATGATTGGAATTTCCTTATCTGTTACATCCAAGGTAACACCGCCAGTTGCATCAATTACATCCATAAAAGCAAAAAAATCAATAGAAACATAACGATCAATATGAATCTTAAAATTCTGTTCTATGGTATCTAGAAGAAGATCCGCACCACCATAAGCAAAAGCTGCATTGATTCGATTATTACTTTTACCAGGGATTGAAAGGTATATGTCACGCAAAACGGAAGTGGCAATAATGGATTTGGTCTTTTTATTAATAGATACTATTATCATCGCATCTGATCTAGCATTACCGCCCACCTGTCTGGAGTCGCCCCCAATTAGTAAAATGTTGTAAACATCTTTATCTTTCAATATCGGAGTGCTATTCTCTTCCATGTTATTTCTAATTTGATCTTCAACTGATACAATTTCTTCTTCTGGTGAATCCGGTTCTGTTGAGTTTAAATCTTCTGGTTCTGGCTCAATCTCAACTTCCTGTTCTGTTAATTGATTATTGGTCTCTGCTGACGTTACTAGGTTCATTTTATTTATATAACTATGTACAAACAGGTATGCTGATATACAAATCACTAAAAGTATTGCAGCTACAGACACTAAAAGTACCTTTATCGTTTTTGAACGGGTAGATGTTTTCTTCGTTGATTTCTTGTTATTTGCTGTGGAATCAATTGTTGTAGTATTAGTGTTAGTATCATTATTTGTTGTGGTTTCGTTAGTTGTATTATCAAATTGAAATTCTTCCATGCTAGGTGCTTTATCGGATGAGCTAGCCATTTCATTTTCACTTTGATCGTTTGTTGCATTCACTGTTTGGTTTTTTGACTGGTTTTCTTCCTGGTTATCCATATCGTTTCTTCCTTATCATGTTAATTTTTTACATATGGTACATTTTACCATTATGACAAAAAATTATCAAGTCTAATAATCATAACCAATAAGGAGCAAAATTATAGTTTTAATAAACTTAAATTTCGTGCTCCAACTATTTTATTTCAATAAGGTAAACCCTGTGTAATCCGGCGTAACATCTTCAAACTCCACAATCATATTACTCCAGTAATTATCTTTGACTCCTTGCTTATAATACAAGTTCCAAAACTCGCCACTTATTTCATCATCTATAATTCCACTCACATAAGTTCTTATTACTTTTTTATACAATAGAGCTAGGCTTTGAAATTGTTTTAGACCGTCTATTTGCGTACTTGTCAATTCATCTACTTCATTGGATGATAATGTGTAATAGATCCTTTTAAAGTATTCTGCTATTTTAGATGATGTGTTAATAACTCGATTAATCCGATTTTTTTGTATTCTTCCAAGCTGTATACCACTATCTACTAAATAAGTGCTTTGCTCTTTCATATTTGAATAGTATTCATAGAGTGTGGCAACTTCTTTTTTTGTTATGGTTTTATTTTTGATTATATCTTTTAGCGTTTTTTCAACATCAGAATTATTTGTTATAATGGAAGAAACCCTGTTTGCTAAAATATCTGATAGATATGCTTGATATGTAATATTTTCTTTATATACATGAAAAAATAATGCTACTAGACCAATCGTGGAGACAGACAAAATCACTATCAATACGTTCTTAATCCTTGACATATTAACTCCTTTTAATAAATATTTTATATTACCATGAAAGTTAAGCAATTATA
Source organism: Anaerocolumna sp. (assembly GCA_029239975.1). Lineage (GTDB taxonomy): Bacteria > Bacillota > Clostridia > Lachnospirales > Lachnospiraceae > Anaerocolumna. Next base: position 188 of record JARBTX010000109.1, on the reverse strand, counting down.
TTCAGATGTTTATGTACAATTCTGGATTGTTTTATATTATAAAAATATGCTTAATTTTTATTTTTAGTACATGATGTTAACAAAAAAATGGGGCTGTCGCACTAAATGTGCGGCGCCCTTTTTACATTAGTGATGTTTATCACATATTAGATTACAAAAATAGCGTGTGACTATCAATCCAACAGAGA
>JARBTX010000108.1 GCA_029239975.1 Anaerocolumna sp. | reverse complement strand
AGGAAGCTTATGAGCATTTAAAGGTAAAAATTGATCATCATTTAATAAGTAAAACTAGGTATTTGATTCCATTAAAGGATGGATTAAAAGTAGAATTAGATGTTTTTCAGGGTAATCTAAAAGGTTTGGTATTTGCAGAAGTTGAATTCCCAAATGAAGAAGCTGCTGCAACATTCGAGATACCTGACTGGTTTCGTAATGATGTGTCATTTGATAAGCGTTTTAAAAACACGTTTTTATCAGAAGTAGCTAGTTTGGAAGAGATAGATTATAACGAAGTTTTTGGTTTTATGTAAAAGGTGGCATCAATTGTCTGTGTTATGTTCGTAAGGAAAAAACGCTAACACGGGTAATTGATGCCATTTGTTATTAGTTCGTAAATTGTTTATTGTAGTTACAGATTAATATGAAACTATTTTATATAGTTGTCTCATCTGTTACTTGATTATCATTCATATCATCATCATGTACGACTAGATTTGACATTCTAGGTGGTTGCTCGATACGGTGGAATTTAACCATTGCTTTAAATAAATCACCATCTAAGACAATGTCAAAGGTAGCATCTTGTAATGCGGCTAAGCTTTTTGATATTGACAATCCTAAACCACTACCTTCTGTATTTCTAGATAAGTCACCACGAACAAATCGTTCCATTAATTCAACTGCATTGATATTTAATTTATTCGCGGAAATATTTTTTACGGAAACAGTGGCATTTTTATCATCAGCAGTAATATCAACGTATACCCTAGTTCCACTTAAAGCATATTTATTAACATTAGAAAAAATATTCTCTATAATTCGATAAGTACTACGGCCATCTGCTAAGATATATACTGGTTCTTCTGAAATACTAAGAACCGGTTCTAAGTTATGACCGATAAAACGATCCTCAAATTCTCCTACCGACTGTCTTACTAATTCAACTAGATTTAAACATTCTAGGTTTAATTGAATCGTTCCTGATGATGCTTTGGATGCCTCAACAAGATCTTCAATTAGTGTTTTAAGTCTCCAGGATTTTGTAGACAAGATTTCTAGGTATCCAACCGCAACCTCATTATCTAGATTCTCTTTTTTTAATAGATCAACATAATTAATAATGGAAGTTAAAGGTGTTTTAATATCATGGGATACATTTGCAATTAATTCTGTTTTAAGACGTTCACTCTTTAATTTTTCATCAACGGCAGCAGATAACCCATCGCCAATATTATTAATATATTCACCTAATGCTTTTGCAGGTGTACTCATTTTATCTATTGGAATTTTATGAGTAAGATTACCATCCGTAATTTTCTTAGTTTCAATCTTTACAATGTTAAAATCAATTGCTGCCTTTAAAAATACGTAAGCTAAGATATAATAACTGATTGCAGAGACCACAAGAAACTCGAACTTATTACCAAATAGAATTGGGCGATTATACACATAAAATGCAATCATTTGCATAAAAGCAAATAAAATAATCCATATAATTACTTGATAGGTTAAATTGCGTTGTGCAAAAAAACTCTTTACAAAAGATGAGAACTTACTCATTCCCTTATAAAGCAATGAATTTTGATATAGTTCATTTGCTTTAAATCGCCTTACTACACTTAATAAGCCAACCATACAGATTGGATACATAATTGCATAACCAAACATTAATATATAATAATATCTAAAATGAAAATTGTGGAAAAAGATACTACCAACTTTTACTCCTAATATATATATAATCCCTATAACACTTACAACAATAAAAAATCCAAGCTCAGTATAAAGCCTATCGAAATTATTGATTGTTATGCCATCTTTTCCTTTCTTATGTCCTGAAAATGCGATTGCTAATCCAAAAAAGAAAAGTAACAATACAAAAGAAATAGGAACAGGATATAAGGACATTGTATAATTGTCGTGAAGTTCTATAAATTTATCATACATAAATCCAAATTCATCATTACGATTTGGAAATCCTTTTGCTATGGTGGTACAGATAATGTATTCGCCACGATCTACATTTTCTGCATTCATAATAACATTTCCATTTACATTACCACTAATATAATCAATAACCCAACGCAAATTCTCATCATTTAAATATTGATAATTTCGGTTTACATTTGTAATAAATTTTTGTGTGGAGGTATTAATAATTAAGTAGGCTGTATTAGATTGTGCTCTTTTTAAGTATTGATCCATTGCCTTTTCAGGATCGTCAGAAGCCAATTGTTTTTTTACCGTATCATCTAGGTTAGGAGAACAATAGATAGCACCAGTATTTAGATTTTTGACATAATACAAAAAGTTAGTATTGGTTTCATTTAATACTGCATTGTAATAATCAAAATCTGCTTGTCCAGTTTCTGTGTTAGTTTCTATTTTACCAGGTTTCTCTTTCTCAAATAAAGCTGATAAATCGATGGAATTTGAATCATATCCCACACTACTGGTATATCCTTTTTCACGATAATCGATATATACCGCAACTCGTTCTACGTATTTTAAATATTTACTCTGAAACTCACTGGTTTCCGTAAAATTATTCGTACTTGTAGTATATGAGTCCAAAAAAGTAAATACATGATAAGTACCAATGAGTAGAGTTAAACCGGATAGGAAGAGACCAATTTGAACGAAAATTTTTAATATGATTGAACCTTTAATACGATTCATGGTTTGACTCCTTTTACTTTAGTATTTTTCAATTTTGTAACCGATACCCCATGCTACTTTAAGATATTTTGGTTCCTTTGGGTTAATTTCAATTTTCTCGCGTATGTGCCTAATATGTACGGCTACTATATTATCAGCACCAAAAGATGGCTCGTTCCATATTAATTCATAAATTTCATTAATGGAAAAAACTCGTCCCTTATTTTTGACTAGTAATTTTAAGAGATTATATTCTATTGGTGTAAGTTTTATTAATTCATCATCAACATATACTTCTTTTCGGTCATCATTAACAACGAGACCACCAGAAGAGTAGATGTTTTGTTCTTCTGCTACAATACTTCCAAGTTTTGTATATCGCCTAAGGGCAGATTTCACCCTTGCAATCAATTCTAGTGGACTAAATGGTTTTGTAATATAATCATCAGCGCCAGCATTAAGCCCAAGAACTTTATCACTATCTTCTGATTTGGCGGTTAGTAAGATAATAGGCAACGTACTATTATTTTCACGTAATTTCATAGTTACTCTTATTCCATCCACTTGTGGCATCATTATATCTAATAAAACTAAGTGAATTTCATTGGATTTAATAACTTCTAACGCTTCCTTGCCATCATATGCTTTTATTACATGATAACCTTCAGCACTTAAATATATCTGTATGGCATCTACAATATCTTTGTCATCATCACACACTAATATAGTATACATATATGTTACCTCCAAGGTTTTTTACGTATTATAGGGTTATTATAACGTATTTTGTTTAAATAATAAACTGTTTGGGATATTCTACTATTAAATTATTACATGATATAAATGCAATATACGTTTCAATAAATTTAATCAATAACTAAGATAGCATAACACACAAAACGAAAGATAAACGATATAAAATCTTAAGATTTCATGAATGTTAGAATTAAAATATTCTAAAAATTTCATGAATCCGACTAAAATACTAGATTTTTTATAAATATTCATTTATAATGAAAAGAGTTTACTTAAAGGTTTGCAACCTGAGATTATCAATATGGAGGAAAATATATGTATACAATATTGAAAAAAGAGATTTTAGCACCAAATATTTATTTAATGGATATTAAGGCACCTAGAGTTGCAAAATCTTGTTACCCTGGTCAATTCGTTATTGTAAAAATGGACGATAAAGGGGAGAGAATCCCCTTAACTATATGTGATTATGATGCGGAAGTAGGTTCTGTTACGATTGTTTTTCAGGCAATGGGTACTTCAACAAAGAGAATGGCTGAGTACGAAGTTGGCGATGAATTTAAAGATTTTGTTGGACCACTTGGATGTAAGTCTGAATTAATAGATGAAGAACCAGAGGAGTTAAAGAAAAAGAATATATTATTTGTAGCAGGTGGAGTTGGAACAGCTCCTGTATATCCACAGGTAAAATGGATGAAAAATCATGGATGTGATGTTGATTGTATTATTGGAGCTAGAAATAGCGATTTAATTATATTAGAAGAAGAAATGAAAAAGGTTGCTAAAAACGTATATGTAACTACAGATGATGGTTCTTATGGATTCAAAGGTAATGTAAATGACTGTATAAAAGACTTGGTACATAATCAAGGCAAAACATACGATTTAGTAATTGCAATTGGACCAATTATTATGATGAAATTTGTAAGCATTCTTACAAAAGAATTAGGAATTCGTACCATTGTTAGTATGAATCCGATTATGGTTGACGGTACAGGAATGTGTGGTGCCTGTCGTTTAACAGTAGGTAATGAAATTAAATTTGCATGTGTTGATGGGCCAGAGTTTGACGGTCATCTCGTTGATTTCGATGAATCTATGAAGAGACAACAAATGTATAAATCAGAAGAAGGCAGAGCGATTCTTAAGGAAAAAGAAGGTGCAACTCATAAGGGTGGCGGATGTGGTTGCAGCGAATAGATTAATAGTAATAACTAATTATATTAACTAACAGTACTAGATGGGAGAAAAGTATGGACGTATTAAAAAAAGTACCTGTCAGAGAACAGGATCCTATAATTCGAGCTACTAACTTTGAAGAAGTATGTTTTGGATATAATCTTGATGAAGCGAAAGAAGAAGCTAGTAGATGCTTACAATGTAAAAATGCAAAATGTATCACAGGTTGTCCTGTATCCATAGATATTCCTGGATTTATTAAACAAATAGAAAACAGTGATATAGAAGCTGCGTCAAAGGTGATTGCTCAGTACTCAGCACTACCAGCAGTATGTGGAAGAGTCTGTCCACAAGAGAGCCAATGTGAGGAAAGATGCATTAGAGGTATTAAAGGGGAACCAGTATCCATAGGAAAATTAGAACGATTTGTTGCAGACTGGTCAAGAGAACATAATATTAAGCCAGAAGCACCAACAAATAAAAATGGTAAAAAAGTTGCTGTAATTGGTTCTGGTCCAGCAGGTTTAACTTGTGCAGGAGACCTTGCTAAACTTGGATATGATGTTACTATATTTGAAGCATTACACGAGCCTGGTGGAGTATTAGTTTATGGTATCCCAGAATTCCGTTTACCAAAAGATACTGTAGTGAAAACAGAAATTGATAACGTAAAGGCCTTAGGTGTTAAGATAGAAACTAACGTAGTAATAGGTAAATCCACAACCATTGATGAATTAATGGAAGAAGAAGGATTTGATGCTGTATTTATAGGATCAGGTGCTGGTTTACCAAAATTCATGGGTATTCCAGGTGAGAATGCCAATGGAGTATTTTCAGCAAATGAATACTTAACAAGAAGTAATCTTATGAAAGCATTTGATGAAACGTATGATACTCCAATTGCTGCGGGTAAAAAAGTAGCTGTTGTTGGTGGTGGTAACGTTGCTATGGATGCTGCAAGAACTGCAAAAAGACTTGGTGCTGAAGTTTATGTAGTATATAGAAGAAGTGAAGATGAATTACCAGCTAGAGTAGAAGAAGTACATCATGCAAAAGAAGAAGGAATTATATTTAAAGTATTAACTAACCCTACAAAAATTCTAGTAGATGAAAAAGGTTGGGTAAGGGGTATGACTTGTATAGAAATGGAACTTGGAGAACCAGATGCCTCTGGTAGAAGGAAACCAGTTGAAAAGCAAGATTCTGAGTTTGATATTGAAGTTGATACTGTAATTATGTCCTTAGGAACAAGCCCTAATCCACTGATTTCATCTACGACAAAAGGCCTTGAAACAAATAAGTGGAGATGTATCGTAGCAGATGAATCAGATGGTAAAACAACAAAAGAAGGTGTTTTTGCTGGTGGGGATGCAGTGACTGGTGCAGCAACTGTAATCTTAGCTATGGGTGCAGGTAAAGCAGCAGCAAAAGGTATTGATGAATATTTAAAGAATAAGCAATAAATATAAATGTACCTATGGTAGAATATGGTGTAATCATTTAAAGCATAGGGTAAATCATTTAGCAAATTAAATTGATAATACAAGAAGCCATCAAAGGTATCTCTTATCTTTGATGGCTTCTTCTGCTAGCAGGCTCTGTGGAAAAAAACGATTGCTTAACTACTTAAAATTTGGTATAATTATAGAAAATCGTGCTTGTTTTTAATTAAAAATAACGCAAAAGGACAAAATTTTGGGGTGCAATGAATGCAAAATAAAAATATGATAGTAATAGACACTCTGGCTGATGGTGGGAAAGCTTATGTAATTAATCGCGAAGTGGGAAATTTAATTATTTTTCTTGCACTCGCTCTCATTATCCTTTTGATAATCCTTTTAATTAATATTAAAAAGAAAATCAATGCTGAACAGGTTGCCATGCAAGCGAAGCAGCAGCTAAAAGAGAATATCAACGAATTAGAAGCGGCGTATCAAGAAGCATCGAACGCGAAAAACCAGTTAAGTATTAAATACGATGAGTTAAAGAAAAGCCAAGACAAAGTAAAGAAATTAGCATATACCGATTATTTAACGGAGTTACCAAATCGCCTTGCATTTACTGAGATGTTAGACAGTGTAATGTTAACATTACGTAATGAAGAAGTTGTTGCATTGATGGACGTTGATTTAGACAATTTTAAAAATATTAATGATACACTTGGACATTCCTATGGTGATGAATTACTAATTGACGTTACTCATCGATTAAGGCAGGCAATAGATGAAAATGACTACTTAGCGAGAGTTGGTGGAGATGAATTCGTAGTACTGACTCAAAACCTAAATGATATTGGTGAATATGAAAGTAAAATCAAAAAGATACAAAAAACCTTTGATTATCCTTTTGTTTTAGCCATGAAAGAGTATTTTATAACGGTTAGTATCGGTATTACATTAGCACCAAAAGATGGTAAAACAACGCAGATGTTAATTAAGAATGCTGATTCTGCTATGTATGCAGCAAAAGAAAACGGTAAAAATACATTTGTTTATTTCAATGATTCAATTAATGAAAAATTAATGGAGAAGATACAAACACAATCGGAACTTAGAAAAGCAATTGAGAATCAAGAATTTGTTGTTTATTATCAACCACAGATTAATCTAGAGACTGATAAAATCGTTGGATTTGAAGCTTTAATCCGTTGGCAACATCCTACAAAAGGTATTATATCTCCTGGTGAATTTATCTCACTTGCAGAAGAGACAGGATTAATTGTACCAATTGGAAATTGGGTTTTAAAACAAGCTTGTTTACAATTAAGACATTGGGAAGATTTAGGTTTTACAGATTTAGTAATGGCAGTGAACATTTCTGTTAGACAATTTAAGGATAAAGAATTTATTCATATGGTTCAAGATGTAATAGAAGAAACAGGTATTAATCCAAAGCAACTAGAATTAGAAATTACGGAATCAATTGCTTTAGATGATATTGATTATTCCGTTACAATCATACGTAAGTTGAAAGACTTAGGTGTAGCATTTTCTTTAGATGATTTTGGTACTGGATATTCATCCATGAACTATCTAAAACGTTTACCAGTAAATAATCTTAAAATTGATAAGAGTTTTGTTGACTCAGTTCTTGACAATCGAAGTGATCAAAGTATTGTTCAAACAATTATTACGTTAGCTCAAACCCTTGATCTAATTGTAATAGCTGAAGGGGTTGAAAAGAATGAGCAAGAGCAGTTCTTAAAAACAGTAAAATGTGATAAAGCGCAAGGTTATCTCTATAGCAAACCAGTTCCAAAGGAAGCTGCAGAACAATTGCTAGATGAGTATTCAAAACACAATAGAACATAATAAACATAATAAAACATAAGTAACAAAATAGAATGTACTTAAAACGCAATAACATAACGACTAAAACAAACATATCAAGACCATTGAAATGTCTCAGGATTTATCTGGATAATTCAGTGGTCTTAACTTTAGGAGAGAATATCATGAATATATTAAGTAAGGGTATAAAACCTTCTATACAATTAAAAATTTTCCTTTTGATAGAGTTAGTGTTGTACTTTGGATTTATGTTCCTTGATTTGTTTCGTTCCCATGAGTATATCTTATCAAGTCGTATAAAATTTGCTGGAGTTGTTTTGTGCTTCCTATACGCACTATTTCTTGATAAGAATATAAATCTAAAATTGGATGTTAACATATTAAGATTAGCTTTGTTATTTACTGTTATTTCTGATCTTTTTATTTTAATACTTGATTACTATAGTTTAGGGCTAATAACATTTAGTATTGTTCAATTGCTTTATTTGGTTCGTATGGTGTTATGGACTAAACCTGAAAACTGGAAAATAGGAATCCTAAAAAAAGTAGTTCGAAACGTAAGTCTGGTATTAATCGTCTTAATCGTATTAGTATTTACTCAAGTAAAACTAGAGACTTTAATAGTACTATCTAGTTTTTATTTTGTGAGCATATTTTTAAATGTAATTGATTCTATTAAGAGCACAATTGTATTGAAAGATACTCGTTCTATGGTATTTGCTTGTGGTATGATTTTATTTCTATTATGTGATATTAATGTGGGGTTATTTAACTTAGGTGATTTTATCTTAATTGACGGAGCATGGTTTAGAAAGTTATACTCTTTTTCTTCTATAGCAATGTGGATGTTTTATTTACCATCACAGGTACTAATTACATTAAGTGGCAAGGTAAAATTAGACAAAGATTAGTCAAAAAAACCTCTACAATTTTTTCCATATTTCACTTGTTTAATTGTTTATTTTTTGCTAGTATAATATTAGGTAGTGCTTTGTTAGTCTAATATTCTATGTGGAAATACCACAGTCTTAAGAAGTTATCGTTGTTATATCTTCATATCTTAATGGATCAATACAATCTCCATGGTTTCATAATTTATTTGCATTTTATTAATACGAATCAAAAGAGTCTTTTAAACAATCATTTCTTCGAATATTTCTTTTATCTTCTTTATATGAATCATTTTAAATTCCTAGAAAAGAATATTAAATATTAAGCAACTGTTTATAGCATTAAATTAGAAAATAATGAATTACGATAATCATAAGACAAAGTAGCAAATTTTAAATTTCCACAATGAATAATATGACTACATAAAATATTAATAAACGTAGGGAATCGTGTGACAAAATTTTATTTTCACACGACATATTCATGCTGATTCAAAATGGAGTGTCAGCAGAGTGGAGGATTATTATGAAAAAACATGAAACATTCGAATTAATAAGCTATAGCAGATTTTTATTAAAAATGAAAGAAACAGTAGAAGTGATTATTGGAAATTGCTATAACGTTAGCATTAATCATGTAATTAAAAACAATTCAGTTGAATTAGATGGAATTGTAATACTACAAGACACCGAAAAAATTACTCCCAATATTTATCTGAACTCATTTTATGAGAGATATTTAAATGGTGAATCCATTGCTATGTTAGCGCATGAAATAGTTACGATTTATAAAAACTCAAAAGATATAGAAAATCGTGAGAGTATCCGTTTTTGCTATGAATTTGCTGAAATGCGAGATAGTATCATTTACCGAATCGTTAATTTTGATAAAAATATAAAGTTATTAAAGGATGTTCCACATATTCTTTTTTTAGATTTAGCAATTACTTTTCATTGTTTAATTCGGAGTAACGAAGAAGGTATAGGGACGATACGAATAACCAATGATCATGTGAAAAGCTGGGATATTGATATGAATCAATTAATAGAAATTGCTAGAATTAATACACCTAAACTTTTTCCGGCTGTAATTAAAAGTATGAGTGAGGTAGTATTTGATGTCGTAAATAAAAAGTTGGAAGCTAAAACAGATATAACCAATCATATAGAACAGATGAAAATAGAACAAAAGAATAAGGAACAGGATGAAATTTTTAGTTATGTGATTGAAGATTCAAAAAGACATAGAACAGATGAGATGTATGTAATTACCAATACAAAAGGAATCAATGGAGCTAGTTGCTTATTATATCCTAATGTTATCAAAAATTTCGCAGATCAATTGGACACTGATTTTTATATCTTACCTAGCAGTATTCATGAGTTGATACTTGTTAAGGCAACCAAAAGTTTAGCCAAGCAAACATTGATGGACATGGTTATTGATGTTAACAAAACACAAGTACCAGAAGAAGAAATTCTATCAAACAATGTTTATTATTATTCAAGAGAAAGAGATGCACTAACTTTATAAATAATAACTTTCTTCCAGTAAAGATATGGTATATAATGGATTTATAGTTAACTTATACATTGTATTTACGACGGGAGGGATAATTTATGGAGCAAAAGATTAGGATAGTTCGAAAAGAACAGATAACACCTACCCATAAAAGTGAACATGAACCATATGAATATTACAAGTATGAAATAACCAAACGTACAGACGACTTTCAGACTTATTCCAACATTTATGAGCTACCCCCAAGAAAAGCAAACTATCCGTACCACTATCATCTGAAGACAGAAGAGGTATATTACATAATCAGTGGAGAAGGTACGTTAGAGACACCAGATAAAACAATACCAATCTCTACAGGTGATGTAATTGTTTGTCCTGCTAATGAAAGTGGAGCACACAGAATAATGAATACATCTTTAACAGAAAAGTTAGTTTATTTTGAATGTGATACGAATCATTCTCCTGATATCTCATTTTATCCAAATTCACAAAAGTTTGGAGTTATGGTGAATGGAAAACCAACCTTAGTATATAAAAATAATACTAATGTTGATTACTATGAAAATGAGTAGCGAGTATTGATAGCCTCTTTTTACAATCAATGTACATCAAATTACGGAAAGGTTTTAGTATCCTAATATATCATAAAATTAAAGGAGATAATATATCATGATTACATTGTTTAACAGAAAAAAATTGTTAATTGATATTTCTGATACAGAATGTAATAGAGTGAAAGAAATCTTAAAGTTAAAAAATATTGAATTTAGATATAAAGCTTTAAAAAGTGAATCTACTGTTTCTCGAATGACGGATGTTACGGTTGGATCCCATTATGCAATTCCTTTTTCAAGTAAACAAGATAATGTGACGTTTGTTCATTATATATATGTAAAAAGAAAAGATTATAAAATAGCAAAAGAATTATGTGATTTATAAGCGAAAGGTATCCGATCTTGGATACCTTTTATTTATTTTTAAATTCATAATTTTTATAATTTTGTAAATCCTATGTGTAAAATATTTATTCATTGGGAGGAAAACGAAATGGATTTAGTTTATGTCGCAATCACTTCATTTGGTTCCTTAGTAGTTTTGTTTATACTAACGAAAATAATGGGCGATCGCGAAATGTCTGAATTAAGTATGTTTGATTATATCGTTAGTATCACTATTGGTTCAATTGCAGCAGAAATGGCTACATCATTGGAGAAATTTGAAAAGCCCTTAGTTGCTATGATTGTATATGCATTGGTTAGTGTATTAATAGCTCAAGTAACATGTAAATCCGTTAAATTAAGAAGATTTTTTGAAGGGAAAACATTGCTATTTTATAAGGATGGTCAGATATATGAAAAGAATTTAAAAAAAGCAAAAATAGACGTGGATGAATTTTTATCTATGTGTAGAGTAAGCGGTTATTTTGATTTAGAAGAGATATATGCAGCATTTTTAGAATCCAATGGAAAACTTAGTGTAATTCCTACCGTAAAAAATCGACCACTAACAGTTTCTGATATGAACATAAATGCTACACAAAATTACCCTATGGCAAATGTAATTCTTGATGGTCAAATTATGCCAAAGAATTTAAAAGCGACTGGAAAAAACAATCAATGGATTGAAAAACAACTACAATCCCAAGGAGTAAAAGATATAAAGGATGTAATCTTAGCTACTTGCGATAGTACAAGTACAACTTTAAATATATACTTAAAGAACCCAACAAAAGTTGATAATGATATATTTATTTGACATGAAAGAAAATAAAAAAGATTATTGCACTTATTATTAAAGTGACAATAATCTTTTTTTATGCACCTAACTGGATTCGAACCAGCGGCACTTTGCTTCGGACGCAAATGCTCTATCCAACTGAGCTATAGGTGCATAGCTATATAATTATATACTATAAAAAATCATATGTAAAGAGTGTTTTTAGAAGCAGTATCCGAGTTTTACCATAAGTTAAATTAAAGGTATTAAAGTGTGAAAGATATGAATTTACTTTAATTGGTGAAGGTAAATTATTAGATCAGATTGATATAAAAAAGATAAAAAGACATTTTAAGACAAAAATGTTACAGAATTGTTAAATATGTTACGAAATAAAAAATTAAAGTATTGCTTTTTATGTGAAAGTTTGGTATAGTATAAGAAAGATTATTAAATGATGTTTTGCTAAGGACTAAAGGAGAATACAATGAAACTTAAATATAAAAAGATGGTACTATTAATAACTATGTGCACAATGGGTATTGGATTGGTAACATTTTCAATTTCAAGACCAAAAGATAAAGCGACTACAGCAGTAGAAGAAACAGAAGGAGATAACGTTACATTTAGTGCAAACTCAGTACCAGAAGGCGATGCGCAAAAGAGTTTAGCCGCAGCAGAAATTACTACAACAGTAACACCAGAACCTACTGAAGCTGTACAAATTGAAACTGCAACAGCTACAGCAAAGGATTTGGCAGGTGAATTAGAAAAGAATTCCAACGAAGATGTTAATAAATTAATCAAAAAATATTTTAAAGCAAAGTTAAGTAATGATAAAGACAAATTCAAATCATTGGTAAACGATACAGATTCCCTAGATTTAAACGACATAGAAAGACAAACAAAATATATTGAAAAATATGAGAACATAAATTGCTATACAAAAAAAGGACCTGAAGATGGATCTTATATCGTATATGCATATCATGAAGTTAAGTTTACCAGTATTGAGACAGTTGCTCCAGGTTTAAATGTATTTTATGTTAAAACCAATAAAGAAGGTAAGCCATATATCTACCTAGGCGAGATAGATGAGAAAACAGATGATTACATGAACGAAGTATTAGAATCTGAAGACGTTATGGATCTAATCTATAATGTAAATGAAAAATTACAAAAAGCAGTAGAAGATGATGGCGCATTGGCAGAGTTTTATTTAAAACTTGAAGAATCAGCTAAAGACGTAACAAAAAATGAGTAATACTTTAATTAATTAATAATAAACAAATTAATTAATAATGCACAAACTAAGTATTGAAACACAAATTAAGTATTAATACACAAATTAAGTATTAAAACACAAGTTAAGTATTGATACACAAATTAATTAATAATACACAAATCAATTATTAATAATTAAATCAAATCATATAGAGCTATTATTCCATACCTATTAAGTAAGGGATAATAGTTCTTTTTATGTTAAGATAGAACACTTGTATCCTTTGTACTTGTTATTTTTAATTTGTACTGTTATAATATTGAAAAGTGTACAGAATATTATTTATGAAAATTATGTACGAATGCTAGAATGCAGATAGGAGCCAAAGATGGCAAAAAGAACGAAAAAATTAATTGAAACAAACCAAGAGTCAGGCGATATTCGAGTAAATAAATACTTAAGTGATGCGGGAATTTGTTCCAGAAGAGACGCAGATAAATATATTTCTGCAGGAGAAGTTACGGTTGATGGTGTAACAGCAGAAATGGGCACAAAAGTACAACCAGGGCAGGTTGTTTTATTAAAAGGAAAACCGGTTATGCTGGATGAACATCTTGTACTAATTGCTTTAAATAAACCAAGAGGAATCGTTTGTACAACGGATCGAAGAGAGAAAGACAACATAATTGATTTTCTTAGCTATGGAAAACGTATCTATCCAATCGGAAGACTTGATAAAGAGTCAGAAGGTTTAATTTTATTAACCAATGACGGAAATATTGTAAATAAGATTTTACGTGCGGGAAATTATCATGAAAAAGAGTATATCGTTACAGTAAACAAGCCAATCACAGCAGAATTTTTAAAAGGAATGACAGAAGGAGTACCAATACTCGATACCGTAACTTTACCATGTAAAATAAAAGCTCTTAGCAAAGATACATTTCAAATTATTTTAACTCAAGGGTTAAATCGTCAAATACGTAGAATGTGCGAGTATTATGATTATAAAGTATTATCATTAAAAAGAATACGTATTATGAACATTAATCTAGGCCATCTACAATTAGGTGGTTATCGTAATGTAACGGAAAAAGAAATTGAAGGACTTAATGAATTAATGGCTGAATCCGTAAATCACCCAGAACCATTATGGAATTCCATGGATGAATCAGGTGATAGTCCTTATAAAAAAACGAATTCATCTAGAGAGTCAAAATCAACCAAAGTATCAAAAACATCAAAAGTATCGAAATATTCAAAATCAGCAAGTGCTAGGTCTTATACTAATAAAGGTAAAACTACGCAAAAGTTTAAGAGTAATATAGGTACAAATAAAACGGAAGATAATAACAAGAAATACACTAGTGATAATAAATATAAAAGCGATGACAGTAATAAGAAATTTGGTAGTGATGATAGATATAAAGGTGAAGATAGCAAAAAGACATTTAGTAGAGATAATAGATATAAAAGAGAAGACAGCGCTAAGAAGCATTATAGTGATTCTAGAAATAATAACGATGATAACAATAAACAATATACTAAAAATGATAAATTGGGTTATGGTTCAAAAAGAGAAACTAGTAGAGATAATGAAAAAAACAATTATGGTAAAGGTTTTGACAAAGACAACACTAGAAGTTTAGACAGAAGTAAAAAGGATTCGAAATCTTACAATTCCAAGTATGATAATGATAGGAAGAATGATTCAAGATCATATAATTCCAGACAAGAGAATGATAGGAAGAATGATTCAAGGTCATATAATTCCAGACAAGAGAATGATAGGAAGAATGATTCAAGGTCATATAAT
>JARBTX010000107.1 GCA_029239975.1 Anaerocolumna sp. | reverse complement strand
TGCCAACAACATAATCTAGTCAATCCATTTGAACAAATTGAAAGTTATGATATATATAGAAAACTGAATCCATATAAAAAGAAATTACCACTTACTAACTTAAAATTGAAAACTATAGAAGCTTTTGTTCACTTTACACGACTTGACTTATTCAGTGGTGAAGAATTAATTCAAATTTATGCAAATTATCTAGGTAAAGTGCAATATGAACGTTTACAAGAAAAAATACAAAGACAATTAAATACAAATAAGACAAACCCGGTAGTATCACCATTATTCAATCAAACAAATAAATCTCAAAATCCCACATCAAATGAATTATTAAATCAAATACTACTTCATAATTTAGAAGACATTAAGGGATTAATAAAAGTATCTGATATTCTATTCTATGTGGATTTATTTGAATCTTTTACAGAAGATTCCCTACAAAATACTTATAAACATGAATTTAAAATAATAACATTAACAAAGACCATTGATCAATCAAGTGTTTTAGTTGAAATGTCATTACCTTACACACTACCAACTTCTGTTATATGGAGTCTTTCTTTGGAATCTCTTTTAAAGAATGAAACAGACCTTATACATTTCGTTTCAGGGCTAACATTTAAGCTTGAAGTATTCTTGAATCGTCTAAGACTAACTATACCTTTATTTCATGGCGAGTTAAAAGTTTTTTATGAAAACTATCGGGACTATTATTACCTTATAAAAGAAGATTATGCTATACATCAAAGCATTGCTCAATACGTTGATAAAGAATACCGCGTAAAAGCTAAACCTGCCACATGTTATAGTAAAAAAACAGGAAACTTTTTACCGCAACCTGTTGAAATGTTTTTACCAGCTTTAAAATTAACATATTCCGATAAAATGTATTATTTCGAAGAAAGTAATTTAGTTAATGGTAACGTAAGAACGAAAGAATATATCAATAGTGTGATTCATTTTATTTTAACTAATAAAAATACGGAACTTTTTACAAATTAAACTTGGTATATAAACTAAAAAAGGACAGATACTATCTCTAAAGAAAGGAGAGATAGAGATGGCAAAACCAAAAGATACAACAAGTAAAAATGCAACTACTAAAAATACTACTTCTATAAATAATACAAACGATACTACTTCAAAAGATAGCACTTCAAAAGATAGCGCTTCAAAAGATAGCATTTCAAAAGATACTACATCTGATAACGCAAAAGATGAGTCAAACACGACTCCAGGAACAACTACAAGAAAAATACCTAGTTTTTCAAGTGTAATTAAATATGAAAACGATGATAGAGAACGTCGTGACGGCCCTGGGGGAAATTAATATTAATTTTATTTAATTACTAATTAAGATAAAAAGAAAGCCTACACATTATAAATGTGCAGGCTATTTTTTAATTATTCAGCTGAAATAATTTCTTTCTTGTTATAAGAACCACAAGCCTTGCAAACTCTATGTGGCATCATTAATGCACCACATTTGCTGCACTTAACTAAGTTAGGCGCGGACATTTTCCAATTTGCTCTACGGCTGTCTCTTCTACCTTTTGAAGATTTATTCTTTGGACAGATAGCTCCCATGATTACACCTCCTTAAAATTGTTGAATATATCTCGGATAACTGACATTCTGGGATCCGGATCCGGTGCTTCGCAGTTACAGGAACTCTTGTTCAGATTCGTTCCACAAACCTTGCAGAAACCTTTGCAATCCTCATCACACAGAACCTTCATGGGAAAGTCTACTAGAATCTCATCATAAACCAGTAAATCTACATCCAGATTATATCCATTAATATAATTTGTTTCGTCTAATTCCTTAATTCGGTCTTCTGACCCATAATTTAAATCTAAATCCTTTGTTATCTTTAGTTTAAAAAAGGTTTCCACGTCTTCAAGGCATCTGTTGCACGGAATTAATAACGATACTTTCGCATCACCCTCTATTTTAACACTACGTTCACCAAGATTGGTAATTGTTAGGTCTACTAAGGATTTTTCAGAAAATGAATAATCATTTCCCTCTAATGAAAAGTACTTTAATTCGATCGGAGCTTGGATATGTTCGACTTTACCTTTGACAGACATAATCTCTGATAAATTAATAATCATAGCAATCTCCTATCTGTAAAAATTCGCACTGCTTACATTATAGTCAAGAGACCATTGTTTGTCAATCACTAATTTGTATCTCAATGCAAATTCTTCATATTTTTCTTACAATATTATGAATTTTTCTACATTTCTCTAGAAAAATACTCCAGGAAATTAAATCAAAGCAACTGTTTCTCTAGCGATTGCTAATTCTTCATTTGTTGGAATAACACATGCTTTTACTTTAGAATCATCAGTAGAAATCATAATTTGTAGACTTCTGGTATTATTGTTTTCTTCATTTAATTTTATACCTAAAAACTCTAAGTAAGATAAAACTTCTCTTCTTACATTCTTGTCATTTTCTCCCAAACCAGCTGTAAATGCTATAACATCTACACCATTCATTGCTGCTACATAGGATCCTATGTATTTAGCAACTCTATAGCAGAATACTTCAAATGCAACTCTAGCTTTTTCATTACCATGAGTATAAGCAACTTCAAGATCACGGAAATCGCTAGAAACACCAGACATACCAAATACACCTGATTTTTTATTAAGGATGTCCATAATTTCTTCAATATTTTTATTTTCTTTGGTTGCAATAAACTCTATAATAGCTGGGTCAATACTACCACTTCTAGTACCCATAATCAAACCTTCTAATGGAGTAAGTCCCATACTTGTGTCTACAGATTTACCATTAGTTACAGCTGTAATACTTGCACCGCTACCCAAATGGCAAACAATAACTTTAGAATTATTAACATCTAAACCAGCCATTTCAACTGCTTTTTTAGCAACAAAACTATGGCTTGTACCATGGAAACCATATCTTCTTACTCTGTATTTTTCATAATACTCATATGGAAGGCCATATAGATAAGCTTTTGGAGGCATTGTTTGATGAAATGCAGTATCAAATACAGCTACCATAGGAACATTTGGCATTATTCTCATACAAGCACGGATACCGATTAAGTTAGCTGGATTGTGTAAAGGAGCTAAATCATTACAATCTTCAATAGCAGCAATTACTTCTGCATTTATGATTGTTGATGTAGCAAACTTTTCTCCACCATGAACAACTCTATGACCAATTGCTCCAATTTCATCTAAAGAACTAATTACACCGTGATTAGCATCTGTTAATGCTGAAAGTACCATTTTAATTGCTTCTTCATGAGTTTCCATTGTAGATTCAATTATAACCTTTTCACCACCTGCAGGAGTATGAACCAAACGACCATCAATACCAATTCTCTCACAGATACCTATGGCTAATGCTCTCTCACTCTCTGAATCAATTAATTGGTACTTTAATGATGAACTACCACAGTTAATTACTAAAACTTTCATTCTTTTTCTCCTTTTATTCATTTTTGTAAATGCAAAAGGCAGGTATGAAACACTCCCACCTTTCACTAATATTTATTTCAAATACTTAATTTGTTATTTGGCTATACTTAAAGCTTATGATTATTCTGCAACACTAGCTTGTACAGCAGTAATAGAGATTACACCAACGATATCCTCTGCACTACAACCTCTTGATAAATCATTTACAGGTTTTGCAATACCTTGAGTAATTGGTCCATAAGCTTCCGCTTTTGCTAATCTTTGTGTTAATTTATAACCAATGTTACCAGCGTCTAAATCTGGGAAAATCAATACATTAGCTTTACCAGCAATATCACTACCTGGAGCTTTTGCTGCACCAACGCTTGGTACTATAGCTGCATCTAATTGATATTCTCCATCTAATTTTATATTAGGATAAGTTTCTTTTGCAATTTTAGTTGCTTCGACAACTTTATCAACATCAGGGTGTTTTGCACTACCTTTTGTAGAATGAGAAAGCATTGCAACTATTGGTTCTTCACCCACTAAAACTTCAAAACTTTTTGCGGAACTTCCTGCTATAGCAGCTAATTCTTCGGCATTTGGATTTTGATTTAAACCTGCATCAGAGAATATAAATGTTCCGTTGGAACCATATTCACAATTTGGAACAACCATTACGAAAAAGGATGAAACTAATTTTGTTCCAGGTGCAGTTTTTAAAATTTGTAAGGATGGTCTTAATACATTCGCTGTTGAATTAACAGCTCCTGCTACCATTCCATCTGCATCACCAGCTTTAACCATTGTTACACCAAACGTTAAATAATCTTTTGTTAAAGTCTCTTTTGCTAATTCCGGTGTCATGCCTTTACTTTTTCTTAACTCTACTAATAAATTGATATAAGAATCTAATTTTTCAGTAGTCGCTGGATCAACAATTGTAGCACCTGTAAGGTTTAACCCTGCTCCAACCTGCTCTATTGCATCAGCATTACCTAAAAGTACGATATTAGCAATACCTTCTTCTAAAACTTTAGAGGCTGCTTCTAAGGTTCTTTTATCACCTGTTTCTGGTAATACGATAGTTTTTTTGTTTTGCTTTGCTCTTTCTTTAATTACATCAATAAATCCCACGTCCATATCTCCTTCCATATTTACATGTGTTTCATCTAACTAATTCTGCAATCAGATTTTGCAGAAATCTCACGAATTCCATTATAGTCCAAATGTTTTTAGTATACAAGTAAGAAATTCAATTAAATTTAATAATTTTTTATTGATATTTTGTTACATTTTATCGAAATTATATGTCTTTATTTAAATTCTAAATTTTAAAATTTCTACTCTGTTAATATTTGCAATTATATGATTATTATTTACAGTAAGGTAAGACTAATTCGTGAATTTTAAAACCTTATTGTATTATTCCGAAGAAAGAGAAAAATTAGATTCAAGGAACCTATTATGTATTGTTTTATATTGTTCTTTTAAACCTTTATAAGCATTTAATTGATTTATAGTTTGATGATACATATCATTCATTATTTCATCGTAATAATGGATAACGCACTCCATTACTATATTGCATAACTTCCCAGCATTTGTATCTCTTATTAATATGTCAAGTACTTTATTTCTTTCAAATTCATCTTTGTAACTACGTTTACCGCACAAAGCACTTATCATGTCAGCAATTGCTAAAATTCTCTGTGGAATGGTAAGATTCGTTTTATCTAACCCCTTAGGGTAACCAGAACCATCCAATCTCTCATGGTGTCTAATTGCAATTTCTAGAATTTCAGAATCTATATAGTCTTTTAGAATATATTCACTCATCTCAACGTGATTTCTCATCACTCTCATTTCTGGATCTGTTAGTTTCCTAGGAGCTTCTAATATACGAATTGGAGTTGTTATTTTACCTATATCATGTAATAATGCACCATAATGAAGTGATTTTAATTCTTTTTCACTTAGTTTTAAGCGCTTACCAATTTCATCAGCCACACTTACAGTCGTAATGGTATGCATTACGGTAAATTCACTTCGAAAATCAATTGAACAGATAAGCATGTACAGAAATTGATCAATTTCTTCTGAAGTAAAAGTTGCTTGTTCAAAAAATTGATCCAATTCCTTCAGATAATTATTGTTATTTATATTTTGAATTATTTCATAGGTTTCTTGTGCTTCACAAAATATTTGCAATGACTCTTTTGAGAATTTTTCATTCTCATACTTATTAAACCTAGAAACATTAATAGTTTCAGCATTTATTAAACTTATGTCAATACGATCTGCCAAATGTAAATACTCTGCTATTACTTTATAAGGAGTATCAACCAAAGATAACTTAGAGTAGTCTAGATGATGGTACAAAACTATCTCTGAAACATCCTTAAGTGGAGAGAATTCTTTTAAAAATAAATATCCATATATGGAATGACCATATACATCCGATGTTTCAAATTGAATCATATTATCAATTTCTTCATTTTTATAAGCACCAATATCATGAAATAATGCAGTTATAACAAATGAAAATAATTCATTCTTTGAATAATCACCTTTGTATTGTAACATTTTATATAAAATATAACACACTCTCTCACCATGGTGAATTAATCTCTTATCAATCAGATTTAAGGATTTTCGAATTAAGTTAATCACATTTTTATCTGTAAGTATATTCATTTCTACCCTTCCTTAATTATTTTTCTTTTGTACGAACTTATTTATTAATGTTAGCATTAAAGAATTTATATATCAAGTAAATAAATAAAAAATACTGTCATTTATTAATGACAGTATTTTTTTTGCTATTTAAGTTGTATTGTAGGAGTTACACTTAGTTAGCATTTTGAATTGTTAAAGTTAATGTATTATGTTACTTTAGAACTTTTTTAAATTATTAACTGATTGTGGTAACTTAGGTTGATAGCCAACAAATACACATGCTGAATTAGCTGTTTTTTTAGCAGTTCCCATCGCTACCTTTGATACTACATTTAACAACTTTTTTTCCATTTGATTTTTCATAACTTTCTACCTCCGTTATATGTTTAATTTTTATTACAATGTGATTGTAGCGAATCTTCCTAAAAATTACAATATGCTTTGTCTATTCTACATGTTTTTTGTCTATTCTACATGTTTTTTGTATTATTGTTACTACTATCAAACGGAGTTTTTATAATTTACTAATTTTTTTCTATTTACTCTTGAATTATCTAATTTAATTTTTTCTCATTTTATTCATCACATTAGAAGCGATACCAATAAACGCAATACATAAAACATAGAATAAACCAATCGAAATGATAAAACTCATTTGGTAGAACTTGGTAACCCAAAGCAGTATAACTAAACTAAGTTCTACAACAGTCAACAAACAAGCTCTTTTCTTAAATACCGTTTTCTCTTTTTCATCAAGTGGTTTATTACTTGTTTCAACTGGAGCAATCAGCAATATTAGTATACTTGCAACAATTGCAATAATATAGCTATAAATAAATATATCTTGATTTATATAACTTATTAATATTAAATAAGATATTACTGCAATACATGAAACAAAGTAACACTTTAATGATGTTTTCGCATGATATCCACCTGCATACTCACGCAATGGAATAAATGCTATTAAAAATACTGCCAATTCTGGTAACTTATGAAAAATTAAAGCTAATATGAAATACGATATGATATGTATACTTTTCATAATAAAACAATCAATACCAAATTGATAGATTTCATAGTCATCCTTAGAAATAACTTCTTTTTTAACCAATACATCTGTAAGACTTTCCGAAATTTTATTAATCACAATGATACCCCCTAATCTGTACTAAAGCATTCAACTACAGTGTTGTTCAATAACCCCAAGTATCTTGCTATTACGAACAAACTGAGAACTTCTATATTTTTGATTGTATATTTTTTACATCAGTATTACAATACCATAAGTCTATTCTACATAAAAATTGTCTATTTTACATATCAACAGCACCATATTTTGATAATACGATGTTACAAACAAAGTTATTTCCTTCTCTTTGTATGGTAAAATCACCATTGTATTTACTTAGCACTTTTACAACATTTGGTATACCAATTCCACTGTGTTTTTTCTTTAAGGAAATTAAGTTATTATGATGTTCATTTATTACATTCTCAACAGGGTTTTTAATATTTATGACTACCAAATTATTAAACGCACCAACTTGCAAGGTGATCTTTTTTTCACTGTTCTTTAATTCATCACAAGCTTCGATGGCATTGTCTAACAAATTTGCAAATATTGTGGTCAAGTCAATATTATCAATAAAACTTAAATCAACATCATCAATTTTACATATTAATTTAATATTATTTTGTTCTGCTAAACGGATTTTGTCATTTAAAATTATATTAAGTACACGATTATGTGTATATTCATTCAATTTAAATGAATCTAATATGTTACATATATCTTGAGCGTATTTATTTGCAGTATCCTGTTCATTATGACGATATAATTCTTCAATTGCTCTGATATGCCTTTTTACGTCATGTAAAATACTTAGCGATTCCCGGTGTTGTTGTTCTAATTTATCGTAATAACTATATTGCATTTTCGATTGCTGCAAGAATAAGTTATTTTCATATTGAAGACGATTGTTTTCTGAGGCATATTCTAAAATTTTAAGAAATTGGGAATTGATAATAACTGTTCCCACAATCGTGATTAAAACAAATAAAATCTCACCTTCTGATGATGTATCCCTTAATAATGCAGATAAAACACCTATGTTAATAACACTAAATACTGCATAAATAAATGTAAAGAAATATTGTTGATTGGTTAATTCATTGATATTTTTTTTATGTAATATCTGAATGATTATAGTATGGTTAATAAAAATTACAAATACTTGGGTAATAGTCATATCAAAAAATGCTCTCATCGCATCTGATTTTACTGTAATATGTAAAACATTATAAATATAATGTATCAATGCAATACCAAATGCTTCACAAGCACCCATACATATAACTACAATTATTATGTAAAGCAACGATTTAATCCAATGACTGCTATAAAAAGTTATAGAAATTAATTCAGCAATTATAACTACAGTTAATATATTTAACCAACTATTATTAATAGCATTTACACCAGCTAAAAGAAGAATAAAAGCTGCTCTAATACCGTAATAAATATATTTATTTTTGTAACTTCTCTCAAAGAAAGTATCAACAAAATCTAGTATTATACTTACAGATACCATACTAGATAAAATAACTCCGACAATAAAAATAGTAATGCTCATATGTCTCCTCCCCTATATTCCACACATCACAAAATATATATAACTACTTACACAAATAAGTGTTATATATCATTTATATTCTAATTTCTTTTGTAAAAACATTCGCATACAACGTTTAAATTCTGATGCTCTTTTTTGAGCGATTGGTATAATATCATCATTCATCATGATAATTTGACCTTTAAAATAATCTTTTATATAATTAATATTAATTACAAAACTTTGATGTGGTAACACAAAATCAAATTGTTTCAGCTTATCTTCAATGGATGCTATTGTTTCATATAAAACAAAATTACCTTTTTTCGTGATTACCTTTATTCTTCGGTCCTCACGTTCAAAATAGTAGATTTCGTCTATGGACAATCTCATTTTTGTCTTACCACCATTGAATTCGATAATATGATGTTTATTTTCATCATTTACTCTCTTACAAAAGATTCTTTCAATCACTTCATCTAATTGTTTGTATATATCTGTTTTATTAATTGGCTTTTCTAAATATTCGAAAGCATGTACAGATAACGCTTCTTTGGTTAGTCCCGAATAACTAGATAAATAGATAATCTCAACAGTTTTATCTTTCTTTCTAAGTCTTTTAGCTGTTTCGATACCATCAATTCCAGACATATAAATATCTAAAAATATAATGTCATACTCCTTTTCTACTAACAGAAGTCCTTCCCCATTATGATATACATCACAATGAATTTCTTCTGCTTTTTCTTTTTGGTATTGCTTAATTAACTCATACAATTGATTTGTGATATTAGATTCATCATCGCATATCGCTATGTAAACCACTATAATTCCCCCTTAAGTTACGCTAAGCCATAGTTAAATATGAATAGACATGATTTTCATACTTAACTAGTCACCCTTCTATATTATACCTTATTTTTACATTTAGGGAAGAGTTTTCCTATAAAATTACAATATTTACGAAATTAACACCCTTGTAATTTTAATATGCATATATTATAGTTTAGTTAAAACGTACAAAAATGAGGATTAAATATGAAGGTAGTAGGTTTAATAACAGAATATAACCCTTTCCATAATGGTCATAAATTTCACATTGATGAAGCGAAACGAATTACTGGTGCCGATTATGTTATTGTAGTTATGAGTGGAAATTTTGTCCAAAGAGGTGCTCCAGCATTAATTGATAAATATAGTAGAACTAAAATGGCACTTCATTGTGGAGCTGATTTAGTATTCGAATTACCTGTATGTTATTCCGTTTCTAGTGCTGAGTTTTTTGCTTTAGGTTCAGTTTCATTACTTGATAAACTTGGAATCGTTGATGAAATTTGTTTTGGAAGCGAATGTGGTGATATCAAAATACTAACGCAAATTGCCAAAATACTTATCCATGAGCCTTCAGAATATAAATTAATACTGAATGAACAATTAAAAAAAGGATTAACATATCCTACAGCTAGGATGGAAACAATGAAAACTCTATATCCTGATATAGATGAGTCCATATTATCATCACCTAATAACATCTTAGGAATCGAATATATCAAAGCTTTATTACATTTAGGTAGTTCTATAAAACCAGTTACCATAACAAGAAAATTAGCAGGATATCATGATAAAGATTTAACTAAGATCACAGGACCAACGATTAGTTCAGCTACAGCCATACGTAAATCCTTACGTAGTTCTAGTGAATTAGGGAGTTTAAAAAATCACGTTCCCGATTCTGTCTATAAAATACTTAAAAATAAATATAAAAAAACCTTCCCCATAAATGAGGAAGATTTTTCGTTACTATTAAATTATAAACTTATGCAGGAGACGGAAAATTCATTGCAAAAATACGTAGATATAACGAAGGATTTAGCCAATCGCATTGAATCTATGAAAACAATTGGTTCAACTTTTTCATCCTTTTCTTTAAATATCAAATCAAAACAATGGACATTAACTCGCATCAATCGGGTGTTTATGCATATTTTACTTAACATATACACGGATAACTTTGACTTGTATAATCAATCAAACTATACCCAGTATGCTCGTATTCTTGGATTCAAAAAATCCTCGTCAAGTCTTTTAAGATTGATTGCAAATAAAGAAGGGATACCAGTTATTACAAAATTAGCTGATGCAAAAAATTCACTAAGTCCAATTGGTCTATCTATGTTAGTGGAAGATATTTTTGCAGCTCATTTGTATAATCAAGTTGTATTCAACAAATATGGTACTATTTTAAAAGATGAATATTCGAATGGAGTTGTTATTTTTCAGGAATAGTCATTAATTCTTCCATTTCAGTGAGTAATGATTCAAATAATTTGAGAGCTTGATTTACTGGCTCTCTTGTACTCATATCAACACCAGCTTTTTTAAGCAATTCAATAGGATAGTCTGAACTTCCACCACTTAAGAATTTCGTTATATAATCATCAACAGCTGGCTTACCTTCGTTAAGGATTTTTCTTGATAAAGCAATCGCTGCTGAATAGCCAGTAGCGTATTGATACACGTAAAACGCAGTATAAAAATGTGGAATTCTAGCCCATTCCATATCAATTTCTGAATCAACTATAATATCATCACCAAAATATTTTACATTTAATTCATGATAAATACTGCATAACGAATCTGCCGTTAATGCTTTTTCATCAAGAACCATTTGATGCGTTATCATCTCAAACTCTGCGAACATAGTTTGTCTATATAAAGTTGTTCTAAATTGTTCAAGGAAGTAATTAATCAAATATGCTCTTTGCTTTTTGTCTTCTGTCTTGCCAAGAAGATATTCCATTAGTAATGCTTCATTACAGGTTGATGCTACTTCAGCAACAAATGTACGGTAACCTGCGTACGTAATTGGTAATGCAGCGTCAGAGTAATAGCTATGAATTGCGTGTCCCATTTCATGTGCTAACGTGAATACATTATTCAAATTATCTTGATAGTTTAATAATACATAAGGATGCGTACCATATGCACCCCAGGAATATGCACCACTGCGTTTTCCTTCATTTTCATATATATCTATCCAGCCATTCTCAAAACCGTCCTTAAGAATTTCTCTATAATTCTCTCCTAATGGCTCCAAACCTTTGTATACCATATCTTTTGCATCTTCAAAATTAATCTTCATATCCACATCTTTTACTATCGGAGTATAAAGATCATACATATGAAGTTCTTCTAAGCCTAATAATTTCTTTCTAAGTTTTACATATCGATGCATCAATGGAAGATTTTCATGAACTGCTTCAATTAGATTCTTATATACATCCATTGGAACATTACTTTTATCTAATTCTTTTGCCATAGCGGAAGGATAATTTCTTACTTTAGCAAAAAATGCTTCCTGTTTCAGATTTGCAGCAAAAGTTGCCGCTAAAGTATTTTTCCATCTACTATAAGTGGAGTAGATACCTTGAAAGGCTTCTTTTCTTACTCTTCTATCGGAACTTTGCAAAAATGTACTGTATCTTCCATGGGTAATTTCTATAAAATCTCCATCTTCATTTTGTATTTCTGGGAATTTAATATCAGCATTATTAAACATAGAAAAAATATTACTAGGTGCATCTGCCATCTCGCCTGTGTTCGCAATTAATTCTTCCATTTCTTTGGACAATGTATGTGGTTTTTGTCTGATTATTTCTTTTATTGCAAACTCATAAACTTTTAATTCTTTATTTGATGATAGAAATTCATTTAAAGTCTCCTCAGGAATAGAGAGTATTTCAGGCACCATAAAGGATAACGAACTATTCATTTGTACTGCTAAAGTATTTGCTTTCGTTGAATATCCTTGATAAGTACTTTCTGATGTATCTTCATGATATTTTTGATTCGCGTAAACATATACACGTTCTAAATGCAAAGATAATTCATCTTTTTGCTTATAAAAGTCTAATAAAGTGTCTGCTGATTCAGATAATTTACCTTGATATTTGCTAACCTTATCAATTAATTCTTTTGTTAATTCAAATTCTTTTTTCCATGCAATATCATCTGGAAATAAGTCTTCAATTGCCCATTTAAACCTACTTTCTATTTCACTTCTCTTTTTTAGTTTTTTATTTTCCATGTTATTGCTCCCTTCTATTTTTATTATTTCTTTAATTTTCCATTAAATATGAATTATTATATCACTCATTTCTGGGAAATGAAAGTATTTTACAATTTATCATCTTTTGTTTCTTTGGCGATATTGTGCATATCTTGGACACCTACTAAATAAATTATAGTAATGATTAATCGGAGGCATATGATGCAAGCTACCAATACAATTTCTGCACAAACAAAACCAAATAAAAGAATACTATCGAAAATTGGAATTGTTCTATTCTTAAGCTTAATTTTATGTTTCCCTGCTTCCTCCTATAATGGTGCGAAAAAAGGGTTACTTTTATGGTTTAATACAGTTTTACCGACTTTATTACCATTTATTATTATATCCAATCTAATTATTCGATTACAAATTACAAAACCATTAAGTAAGTTATTACATCCCATTTTTCACGCGTTATTTGGTGTAAGCAAAGGTGGTTGTTATCCAATTTTAATAGGGTTTTTATCAGGAATACCTGTTGGTGCTAAATCCATCGCTGATTTAGTAGATAACGGTACTATACAAAAGCAAGAAGGCCAATATTTACTTAGTTTCTGTAATAATGCTAGTCCCATGTTTATTATGAGCTTTATAGCGATTGCTTCTTTAAAACAACCTAATATTCGAATTCATTTATTAGGTATTATCTACATATCCGCTATTTTATCAGCAATAATATATTTTCGCTTTATGCCTAAAAATAAGCAAGAATTAAACCTGGTTCTAACAGCAAGCGAATATACCAAGGCTGTAAATGAATCAAAATTTGATATTACCTTACTTGATCTTTCTATTATGGATGCGTTCGAAGTCATTACAAAAGTGGGCGGATATATTATTCTTTTCTCTATCCCAGCACAAATCATCTTAAACTTAGGATCAAAAGACAGTATTCTTAAACTCATAATTATTGGTTTATGCGAAATTACTACAGGAATTAATCAAATTAGCCTAACAAACTTAGATTTAAGTATAAAAATAGTCTTGATTACAGTATTAACAGCATTCGGTGGGCTATCTGGATTAGCACAAACCAAAAGTGTTATCAGTAATACAAGACTATCTATAGGAACATATTTTTTTGTTAAGTTGATTAATATGGTAATTACATTGGTTATATCAATACTTTACATCAAATTATTATTACCATAAATCATTGAAATATTAATTATTCAATATCTTCAAGGAATGTATTTTCATCAAAATTAAAATCATCATCGGAATATTGGTCCGTTCCTTCTTGATATTTATTATTGTTATTATCTTCTTCGTAATTCTGTTCAGCGGCAAGCTCTCTTTTATTATTTACTACAATATCAAGATTGCCTTTTAAAGAATTTAACAATCCATCATATCTTGATTTTGTACTTTCATAGGCATTCGATAGAATATTTTCTACATCGGTAAGCATTTCTTCTGTATATGCTAATGCACCGGTACGGATTTGGTTAGCATCTTGATTAGCTTCAGTTATAATTTTATCTGCATCTGCAGCTGCTTTGCTAACCAATTCATTTGCCTGATAATATGCTTGTTGCATGATTTCGTGATCATTTATTAAAGAATGGGCCTTTTCACCTGCTTCAGCCATAATAGATGCAGCTTTTTCTTCCGCATCAGCGATAATCGCATCTCGGTTTGCAATAATTTTTTGATATCTTTTAATTTCATCTGGAGTTCTAAGTCTTAATTCATCAAGTAAATCATATAGTTCATCCTTAGGTACTATAACCTTGGTAGTAGAAAGTGGTTGCATTCTACAGCTTTCTACAAACTCATATATATCTTCAATTAACTGCTCTATTCTACTGACACCCATATTAAACACTCCTTATTTTATTATATTTATCGTAAACAGATTGTACAATACAGGATGGTACAAATTGTTCTATTTTTCCACCATAATTCGCAATTTCCCGAACAGTACTTGAACTTAGATATGCATATTCTACATTCGTAGTTAAAAACATGGTATCAACATTTGGATTTAATTTATGATTTGTTTGCGCTAATTGCAATTCGTATTCAAAATCTGTTATAGCTCTGAGACCTCTTACGATAATATTTGCATTTTTTTCCTGTGCAAAATCAACTAATAATCCATGATAAGATTCTATTGTAACATTTGGTATATCAAGAGTAACTTGCTTTAAAAATTCCACTCTTTCTTCAACAGTAAAAAGTGGCGACTTGCTACTATTTTTTAACACACCAATAATTAACTGATCAACTAATCTTGCAGATCTTATTATAATGTCTAAGTGACCTAATGTAACAGGGTCAAAACTTCCCGGGTATATTCCAATTCTCATATTAACACTTGCCTTTCTTTATTCGAAGTTTAACTAAGGTAAAATCCTTAAATTAAATGAACGAAAAGCCTATATTTAATAATTTTTTAGTTCTATAAAAACATGTTTATT
>JARBTX010000011.1 GCA_029239975.1 Anaerocolumna sp. | reverse complement strand
AAGCCCCCCTCAAGATAAGATATCCCATAGCATAAGCTAGTAAGATCCCTTGAAGACGACAAGGTGGATAGGACAAAGGTGGAAGTGTGGTAACACATGCAGCTGATTGTTACTAATAGATCGAGGGCTTGACCTAAAAAAGTTTTGTTAATTGTTTGTTTGATTAGATAAATATTATCAGCATGTAGTAGTTATTCCTCGATAGCTCAATGGTAGAGCACACGGCTGTTAACCGTGGGGTTGTTGGTTCGAGCCCAACTCGGGGAGTTTATTCTAAAGTTTTAATAACTTGACGAATAAATTCTTTGTTGTTATAATACAATAGAGATATAGATATGGCGACATAGCCAAGTGGTAAGGCATGGGTCTGCAACACCCTGATCATCAGTTCAAATCTGATTGTCGCCTCTAATTAAAAGCTATAATTCTTACAAGAAGAATTATAGCTTTTTTCTATGTAGTAATCATTTAAGGAAAGAAATGATACAAAATTAAATATCCTATGGGATTTTAGCTTTACTTGGAGGGCATCTGCCTTTCAAATTGTTTTATCTATTTTTTTATAATAAATTAATGTTTTTAACTTGTTTTCTTAAAATATGCCAACGCTTAATATATATATTTTTATCTTTTTTCTCTCTAATAATTCCATGTTATGTTTATCAAAAGTATTTGATATAGGTAATATCTTAATCGTTATAGTATTCCATCCTAATAAACATTTGAACTCAAAGATTCCTTATGATAAGATTAGTTACTGACTATGTTTTAGCAGATAAGTACAATATGACATTTTTATCCGTAAAAGAAGCGGAACTTATAGATTCAGGTTATACTATTGAGTAAGTAATAGCTAAACTAATAAAGAATTCTATTGTAATCGCCAAACGATATATAGGAATGGAGTCAGAAGAACCAAGAGTTAGTTGAAGTATACGTAATTGAAAAAATGTTGCAAAATCATTTTAACTGAGTATGGATTGAGTTAATATACAGAGGAGAATAGCTATGAAAAATATGAATAGACTTAGCATGGAAAAAAGAGTTAGAAATATTTCAAATTTATATCTAAAAGTATCAGAATTGGTGAACCAGCTGCCTGACTCCGTGCCAGAGAATATTAAAAAATTAATTACTGAGAAAATACTAGGTGATAAAGAACTAAATGAATTAATGGAAAGCTTAGATAAACATCGTCCACCACGTTTTCTTATTATAGGAAGAACGGGAGTCGGAAAGAGTAGCTTAATAAATGCCATGTGTAGTAGTTTTTTGGCAGAAACGAGTGCAGTAGAGGTTGGTACAATCGGAGTTCAAAAATACGATTGTATACGTGAGGGAAAAATTCAAATGCAGATATTGGACACGAGAGGAATTGGGGAGTCGTTTTCTGAAATTGAAGGTACAGATACATCGGCTGAAAAGCAATTAGAAAAAGAGATTGATAAATTTCTTCCTGATGCAATTCTTTTTGTATTACCATGTGCATCAAGAGACCGTTTAAATACTGATGTTGATATGCTAAATAATATACTTAAAAAAGTAATGAAAGGAACGCCAATAATCGTTGTTCTGAATAGAGCTGATGAAATTGAACCTAGTCAAAGCGACATGACTTCTGAAAGAAAAATGGATAATATAAATGCTTCAAAATCTCAGGTTAAAAAATTATTAAGGGAGGCAAATATTCCATATACGGATATTGTGGCTGTTTCTTCCTATATAGACTGGGGACACAGTGTAGAAATATTGAAAGAAATGACGGGAGAGCAAAGAGAAAATTTAGTTATGGATTATGACGGTAGATATAATATTGATTTGTTGAATGATATAATCGAAAAAAGTCTTGATGATGAAGCGAAAACTGGCTTTTTGGTAGCAGCAAAATTAGATTATGTATTAAAAAAGATGGCAAATAAATTTGTCAATATTTTTGCAGGAATATCTAGTGCAGTTGCAATTACACCTATTCCATTATCAGATATTTATATAATAACATCGATACAAATTATCATGGTGGTCTTTATTGGTGCGTTGAGTGGTAGAAACATTGATATGAAAGCAGCAAAAGAATTTATTTTGGGTGTAGGCGGAGTCAGTTTAAGTGGTTTGGCTTTTAGAACATTCGCTCAGCAATCATCAAAACTACTTAATGTAGTATTACCAGGTGTTGGGTCAACTGTAAGTTCAGTTGTTGCATTTAGTGGAACAAAAATAATAGGAAATACTGCAATAGACTATTTCATTTTGGAGAAAGATTTCTCAGCGGTGAAAAAGAAGTTTAAGAAAAAGGAATATAGTGATAAGAATAGTATCTAATGTAAAATTATTTAAAGATTTAAGTATTGACAATTATTATAATACATTCAGATTTAAGTACTGATAATTATTATAATACATTCATTGAAAACACAGGTTTTGATGCAATTTAGTTACGTACTTGAAATACCTTGATCAGCAGTTCAAATCTGATTATTACCTCTCTTAGAGAAGTCCTCTAAACCTTAATAAATAAGGATTAGAGGATTTTTATTACTTATAGAAACTATATGCATTATCAACAATGGATTTTTAAGTTGGTCTGTTTCACTGTCATACATTAAGACTCTACTTCTAGGTTTAACCTGTTCATCGTTCGATTTTAGTGTTGGTTTTACAAGTGTAATAGCCATATAAAAACCACCTTATGCATAAGAATTCACATATCTAATTCTCATCGGGAAAGTGGTTTTTACTATCATTAAACAAAAAATATTACACTACAATTATTACACTACCAGACCTACATAAAACCATTTTTCATATTCATTTATTTGCCCGATAGGTATTCTACTGCAAAACGTCCAGCCTCTTTACCAGAGGTAAATGCCCAACCTTGTGCGGCTCCACCATATTTAACATATTCTTTTTTTTCGGTTAGTAGAACTCCGATACTATCTGTTCCTACAGCATAAAGACCTGGGATTGATGTTACTCCATCCTGTTTTAAAACTTCGAATTTTTCATTAATATTAAGCCCACCTGCTGTGCTATAGGTGTATGGTGCTCCAGTTACTGCATAGTATGGACCTTCACTTCCAATACCTTTAAGGTAATGGGCTTCCCCTAAATCAGCTCCTTCTGGACTATAAATACGATCTACCTTCTCAATTTCTCCATTTGCATTACCTGTTTCACAATATGAATTGTATTTAGCTACACTTTCCTCCAACGTTGTCTTATCCATGCCAAGTACCTGTGATAATTCAGCTAAGGTATCCGCTTTATAGACAAATCCATGGTCGATTGCTTTGTCTAGCACTTCGTATATTCTAGGCATTGGTTCATTTGCTGGAACACCACCTTGATTAATGAACAATCCGGTAGAGGTATATTCAAAACCATGTTCCATTATTTCTTTGATACGTGTATCTGACCAAATCGTATAATATTTAGGACCTGCCTTCCATGGTTCCATCATAGCTAAACCACTTTCATCAGTAAATCTTTTTCCATTTGTACCAACTGCAATGGTATCTGGTGCTACTGCCATAATCATCGGGATATCATTCAACGACCATGTTGCGGTTCGTCCTGTCCACATATCAATAGTACCTTCGATTTTATTTACTTCAAAATCATGCATTATTTGAGCTGCTCCACCAATATGGGTCATAGGTGGTACTCCAATATTATAGGTGCCTGCACCTATACCAATTGCCATTTGAATCGTTTTTCCATCATTTTGTGTACTTCCATATACATTCCAGGCACCTTTTAATGGATAATATTCATCACTTAAATATTCTTTAAGCATTTCTGCATTACCAGCATATCCACCACCTGCTAAAATTACCGCATCTGCATTTATGGTATACTTCGTTCCATCATAACCAACAGCTTTTGCACCAGTTATAACACCGTTAGCATCTATTATTAATTCTGTACCTTCTGTCTCAAGTAGATACTCGCCACCAAGAGCTGTGTATCGGGCTACAACTTTATCAAAATACATCCCAACCGTTGATTTGTCTGTCCCTAAACCTTCACCATAGTAACAAACCACGTCATAGGGTGTACCAAATCCTTTTACAGGTTTTGCAAATTCAAAACCCAATCCCATTAACCAATCTAATGTTTCTCCGGATTTATTTAGCATGACATCAATTAGCACGTCCTTGGCATCACCTTCTGTATAAGCCAACCAGTCTTCGCGCAATGCATTTACATCCACGAAATCAGAACCATTCTCTTTTACCATACTAGGTGGATTGATTGCCATAGGTGAACTCGTAAGAGCGGAAGTACCACCATATTTTCCGGCTTTATCAATTGCTAATATCTCCACCTTGGAAGTATCCTGTCCGTTCGCTTCATACATCTCTTCGGCGGCGCTCGTGGCGGCTGCTATACCGGAACCACCCATTCCGATTACAAGTACTTTCGTATCCAATACCTTACTGGCATCAATTTTTGGTGTAGAAACATTAAAGGATGCGATAGCCTTAAGATCCGTTCCTGCTCCCTCTAAAGCTTGCTTGAGTGCGTCTTCTGTTGCGGCTTTTACTGCATTGCTTGTAACAGTAGCACCTGAAATAGCATCTACACTTACCGATTGTATTTCAAGCATACGTGGAATTAATTTTTTTTCTACTGTTTCTACCATTACTTTTGTATCTCCATTATCTTGGTCCACTTCAATACTTTCAATTGAAGTTTCATTTACTTTTACATGCACAGATAATGTCTCAGCTTTCGCAAATCCTTGTGCTACTCCTGTGTAGATTCCAGGTTTCATTTTTACGGAGATATCTGTACTCTCCCCTTTGGCTAGCGCAAGAGCTGAAGTTAATGCTGTTTTAATTGCATTACTAGTTGCGGTTGCACCAGATACTCCATCTATATCAGCACCCTGTGCTTCCTTGATTGCCATTGGGAGTGTGTCAATAGCCTTGGACCCTATACCTTCTGTCTCATCATTGCCTTCTATCAATACTTCTGTGATGTTGTTTGCATCAACTGTAATGGTTACTTTGACATCTCCACCAAAGCCTTTTGCTATTGCCTCATATGTACCTGGCTGATATATGCCAACTACATTATCCCCTTTTACCTCCTGCTCACTGTTCTTTGATGAGCACCCTGAAAAAATTATCGAGGTCATGAGCACTGCACCTAATAGTTTTAAAAACTTTCTTTTCATCTTTCTCTCCTCCTAAGGTATAAAATGATATAGAATGTTAAAACATTGCTATATTTTTAACAATCTAATCCGTCATCATTTTATACCGTGTGGTTGCAACACGGTCAAGAGAAAAATAAAATATTTTCACAGTTAAATATTCGGTTATTTGAATTAAGCTAATTCAATCTCTCTTTGCTCTTGTGAAGATAATTTTTTCACACTAATATTCTACATCTTAGCAGGTATGCCTTTGTAGTACGATTTCTTTGCCCATAGAATACACTACATATTATATTAGACTTTGGTGCTAATTGCTTCCTTCTCATCTCCAAGAACAATGGTTCAAAGTCTTTGTAAGTTAAGGAAAGTGGGTTACCAGTAACTATTGTCATGCATATACTTTCCATGGATGGAACATACTCTAGCTCATCATATGATTCAATCTGTAGTTTTGATTTACGACTCTCTACGATGTACAATGCAAGCTCTGGCTTTAACGTATAAGTGTCCCCGCAACTTTGTATTACATAATCTATAGCAAAACTTGTATAAGGGAATGCATTTACAAAAATTTCCATTTGCTTTTCACTCGATGTACTACCAGTATAAGTACAGCGATACAACGTTTTTGATCTTTCTATAGTAATTACATCTCTCGAGGCTAACTCTCGATGAACATAATGTTTTATTTCTTCCACCATATCTAGTTGATGCTGTAATTCCTCTAATTGAAGGCATAGTTCCTTTTCTCTAATATCCAGTTCATCATAAAAGTCTACTAAGGAACTACTGTTTCGTTTCTCTTTCATGCGCGACAGAGAATGTCCTAGAGAAGCTCCTAATCGAATTTCCCATAAATGTAAGACATCCACATCTGAGAACTTACGGTATCCATTTGCTGATATGTTCGCTGGTTTAATCAAATCCTTATCTATATAATGTCGCAATGTTTCTTTTGAAATTCCCGCCATTTTGCAAAATTCTGATTTCGAATATAACATTTAATCTATGTATCCTCCTAATAGTTATATAAACATTTACAATATTTGTCTTTTAATATATTGCAATACTTAATAGATAAAACTCTTTCTTCTCATCTTCTTTATCCATAACGATTTCAATTTTATGATCACATAAACTATTTGATATAGGTAATATCTTGATAACTGGATTATGCCACCCAAATATACTATATCCTAATAATGTACATACTTTTATATCATCAATAAATACATTAGCTGATCCAAACTCTTTTTGATTACTTTGTAGAAATACGATAAGGAGACCATGACATTTTTGTTTAGTTCTAAAAAAATGAAATTCACTACTTTTATTATTCCGTAGTACGCTAGGAAAAAAAATTGAACTCAAAGACTCCTTATCAAAAGTCGACTCACAAGCAATAACATCACCCAAATCAATTAATTCGAGTCCTTCATATGTGGCAGCATAAAGTATTTGATTGTTTATAGAATAAATATTATCTCTCGTAGATTGTAGTGTATGTGTAAAATATGAATGAATACAGTCAGCAATTAACTCATGACCAGAAGTATTAGCGTGTCCTTCGTCCATAGAGTAGTCGTTCCAATTAATTTTATTTTCTGCTAATAGCGGTGATAAAGTATCTAAAATACTTATAACGGGTAATTCATAGTGTTTTGCTATATGTAACATAAGATCTTGAGCAGAATATAATTCTTTGGTTAATAAAGTGATTACAATAACAGCGGGTTTACTTCTTAAATGTAGTAATTTTCGAACTAAACTTTCAAACTTTGTAGCACTTTCAATACTAATGTCATGATTAATAGCGTATTCAATAAAGACGACATCGGGTTGGTAATCTACTAAATAATTTTCTGTTAAAATTAATCCCATGGAAGAATCGGTTCCAGGAAATCCAAGATTTAGCCAATAGCAATTTGTTTTATTTTTTGTTAATTGCATTAATTTATCTTTAACAAGGATTGGATAACACTGAGCTATCATTTTTTCGGGTGTATAACCTTGAGTGACAGAACCACCTAAAAATGCTAGTTTGATATTTTTCTGGTTAAGTGCTTGTTTTAGACGATAGTTGTTTCCATGTGTAATAATTGATTTGGATAAATTTTCTGTATAGTTACTTTCTCCTAGCTTATCTCTGATATTCATCTCATACTCTCCATGTACCTATATCAACTAATTTTTTTAGTGTTAAACAGTATTCTGTTGCTGCGTTTGTAAAATAACCACTTTTACGTGAAACTAAGGATATAGTGTTAAGTGAAATAGTATCGTCTAACATGTAATAATATGGATGAGACATTACATTACCAAAACGTATTAAAGTATCAGGTATCAATGAAACACCAAGATTTGCAGTGAGAAGTGAAAAAACGGTTTCTAAGTTTTTAACTTTAAATACTATATTAGGTTCAAACCCAGATTTTTGGCATATGGAAGTAAGAATGGTTGAACCGAACTCTCCATGATCGGCTGAAACAAATGGTTGTCCTGCAATCTCTATTAGATCAATTGGTTTTGCTTTCAAGTAGTTTAAGGTTCTATTTTTTATATCAGCATGTTCTAAGCGAAATTCTTTTAGCCTATCGTTAATCGGGTTGTTAATTGCAACTGCCAAGTAAAGACGTTCTGTTGCTAATTCTTCTGTGTGAAAATATTTATTATCAAAGTTTCCAGTACCTATTATTACATCTAATTCACCATCTTTCACCATTGTCTTTAACTGATCTATATCATCTTCTGTTATAGATACACTAATTCCCTGATATGTATTACAAAAAGTAGCAATACTTCTTGCTAAAAGACAAGATGCTCGAAAGGAGGAAGCGCCTATTTTAAGCGAGCCACGATTTAAATGTGTCATATCTGCAAGTTCATTTATAAGATTATCTTCTAGGGCTTTTATTTTTTTAGCTGTTTGAACAAATGCTTCTCCTGCCTCAGTTAACCGAATTGGCGAGGTACTTCTGTCAAAAAGTGAAGTACCAAGTTGTTTTTCAATACCCAAGATGTATTGACTTAAAGAAGGTTGAGTTACATAAAGTTTTTGTGCTGCTTTTGAAAAACTTTTATAATGCGCTAGTGTTAATACATATTCTATTTGTTGAGATGTCATAAGTTTGATTCCTTGTATAAGTATTTGATTATAATGATTATCATAGCATAACTATTTGATTATTACAATGTGCCATGGTAAAGTGATATAAGATGGAGGTGTTTTATATGATTTTCAAAAAATATGTTGGGGGTTTATGTATAGCTTTATTTATCATAAGCATATTTACAGCGTGTAATGCACAGGAGGATAATACAGTGGAGACAAATATATCAACTGAAGAATTAGATACAATAGAAGAAACAATAGGGTCAAATGATGCGAATCAAGAAGAACAAATAAATCAATCTGAACAAGATAATCAAGTCGATGATGCAAAACAAACACAAACATCCTTAGACGGCGAAGCATCGATGAAAACTTATCTACCAGATGATACTAATATAAGAGCAATTGGACGTACCTACTATGATAATGAAACACTTTGGTTGGCATTATCAGGAACTGGTGCAGAATTTACCTTCACAGGAACAAAAGCAGTTATTACTTTAGTTGGTGATAACATTGCTACAAAACGAAACAATGATACTAACTATGCTAGAATTGCTATTTTAATCAATGGGGAGAGAGTGGTTGATGAAACCCTAAGTGGATTAGAAAAAACTTATACGGTAATTGATAGTAAAGAAGTACAAACTTCTGTTATTCAGGTTATCAAATTATCTGAAACAGCTATGTCAACAGTGGGAATTAAGCAAATTAATGTAGGATTAAACGATACTATTAAACCTACCCAGGGAAAGGAATATCGTATTGAATTTATCGGTGATTCCATCACTTGTGGCTATGGAGTAGATGATGAAGATAAAGACCATCATTTTTCCACGGAAACAGAAGATGTGACAAAGGCATATGCTTATAAGACAGCTATGGCTTTAGATGCTGATTATAGTATGTTTTCCATTAGTGGATATGGTATTATTTCTGGTTATACCAATGGAGAAAATAAAGTATCTGCTCAAACAATACCGCAGTATTACGATAAGCTAGGTTTTTCTTATGGTAATTTTGCTGGAAAATTAAAAGTATCGTCATTAGATTGGAACTTTAACAAATTTGTTCCAGACTTGATTGTAATTAATCTTGGTACTAACGATGACAGTTATTGCCAAAATGATCCTAAAAAACAAGCGGAATATACTGCTGGATACAAAGAATTTTTAAAACAAGTAAGACGTAATAATCCTTCCACTCAAATCTTATGTACACTTGGAATCATGGGAGATAGATTGTATCCTAGTTTAGAAAAAGCTGTTGCTGAATACATA
This sequence comes from Anaerocolumna sp., assembly GCA_029239975.1. Lineage (GTDB taxonomy): Bacteria > Bacillota > Clostridia > Lachnospirales > Lachnospiraceae > Anaerocolumna. Next base: position 55,632 of record JARBTX010000011.1, on the reverse strand, counting down.
GAAGAAACAAATGATACAAAAGTTTCAACGATGAAATTTGATGTACAAAACACCGAAGATGGATATGCTGCAGACTGGCATCCATCTGATAAGACACATACCAAAGCAGCAAAAAAATTAACAATGGAAATAAAAAAATTAATGGGCTGGAAATCTGAATGGAACAGAAATACAGATACATCTTGGATAAATCCAGATAAACCAATGATTGCATTTACATTTGATGATGGACCGATTGGAGATTATAATAACTCCAATTCAGATAGAATACTGGATGTTCTTGAAAAATATAATATGCATAGTACATTCTTCTACGTGGGAAATAAAATAAATGATAGCAATAAAGCAGAAATTAAACGCGCTTATAAACTTGGATGTGAAATTGGTAATCATACATATACACACAGTGACTTAACAAAACTTTCAAATGATGAAATACTGGCTGAAATATATGTTACCAATAACTTATTGAATGAAATTACTGGTTTGGATAACTTTATTGTTAGGCCACCCTTTGGTTCTTTAAATGCTACAGTAAAAGAAAAAATAAATGCACCACTTATTACCTGGTCTATTGATAGTGGGGATTGGCATGGTAACTATGATAGTATGACTAAGATTATCAAAGAGCAAGCAAGAGATGGAGCAATTGTATTAATGCATGAGACTTATGATTATACAGCGAAAGCAGTGGAAGACCTGATTCCTTATTTTGTGGAGCAAGGTTATCAAATAGTTTCGGTTTCAGAACTTTTTGCCATGAAAGGCGTGGAACTAATACCTGGAGAAGTCTATAGTATAGCAGAATAACCTACAGATTTTAAATGAGAGGAAACATTTATGAAAATATGGAATGGGTATATTCGGGGTATCAACTTAGGTGGTTGGCTATCTGATTGTCCATATAAAGAAGAACATTTTAAAACTTTTATAACCGAAGAAGATATAAAGATGATAGCTACATGGGGGTTAGATCACGTTCGACTTCCTATTGATTATGAATTAATACATGATAACAATTCATTTGATGGAATGCATTATGTTGATGACTGTATTAACTGGTGTACAAAGTATGGACTTAATATAATTATTGTTTTACATAAAGGCCCTGGATACTCATCTGCAACACCAGAAAGTAATAACTTATTATTTGATTTAGATTTACAGTCACAATTTATCAATGTTTGGAAGGTATTTGCATCATATTATGGAGATAAGAGTAATGTAGCTTTTGAATTGTTAAACGAAGTAATTTCAGATAATTGCTTATGGAATATACTGGTTCAAAAGACTGTAAAGAAAATAAGGGAAATAACCACTGAAACTAAGATTGTAATTGGTGGAACGAATAAAAATAGTATAGATAGTCTTAATCTATTAAATAAACCAATGGATGAAAATATTGTTTATACATTTCATTTTTATGAACCATTTTTATTTACTCATCAAAAGGCAGACTGGATACAAGAAATGCCGAATAGTCATATGGAATATCCAGGAGATATTGAGAAATACCGTAAAGTATCGCAAAAGTTAAATGCATGGGACGTAGGAATTAATAATCATGGAATTAATAACCTAGGAGTTGCCTATATATCAAATCTTATTATGTCTGCAGTAAATGTTGCTCATGATCACAATGCTTATTTATATTGTGGAAAATATGGAGTTATTAGTTTGGCTTCATCTCAGAGTATATTAAATTGGTATCATGATGTAAACTTTATTTTTGATGCATTTCATATTGGAAGAGCAGCATGGACATATAAATCCATGTCTTTTGGAATCAGTGATAATTATGATTTAAGAATATTAAACAGAATTATATCTTATTTATAAATAAACAGATAAGTAGATTATGAAAAGCCGAGACTTTATATCATGAAAGTGTCGGCTTTTTTCATTATAACTAGTTAACAAAGTTCAAGATACTCCTTATGATATGTTTTACTATGAAACTCGTAAAACTCTCTATAAGGCTTTCCCATATCATATCCCCAAACAGTAATCAGACTAGGCGTGATTTCAAATGTAGTTTCAGATGGTAAATTAGAATAAGCATCATAGGAACCACGAAAATATTCTTTGTATTTCTGCGCAAATGTACTATTACTCTTCTCTAAGGGATGTCCTATTTCATTACAGATACCTTCAATTTGAATATTGTTAATACATACAGCAACATTTGAATTGATTTTTATTTGCTCATATTTGCAAAAATTTTTGCTGGTTTGAAAATACAATTTACCATTATCAATTACGAAACTCATGGAACGAGCGGTCACTTTAGTATTCGCACATGTTGCTAATACCATAATTTGATTCGCACCTAATAACTGAAAAAATTCATCTACTTTGCTCTGAAACATATATTACCTTCTTTCTTTATTTTTGTGTTTACATATTATTTTAATTACCCGATAGCTTTTTTTGAGCTAAATGTGAAATGAAAATAAAATACACATGCTAACCATATGAAATATATTCCATATTTTACTTCATTATAACGTATTTTACATAAAATGCAAACAATTGTTCTGTATATTTTCAAAAATAGATATATTTTTGTAATAATGGAAAGTATACTTGACATTCTTAAATCTTTGAAGTATATTATAAATGTAAAGTATACTTTCCATCAATTATGAAAGGAGATTAAACGTGAAAAATAGATTAGAAGAAATAAGAAAAAAACATGGGATAAAACAAGAAGAGTTAGCTGCGGTGTTAGAAGTATCTAGGCAAACAATTGGTTCATTAGAAAATGGAAGATACAATCCATCTATATTATTGGCATTTAAAATTGCACGTTATTTTAATATGTCAATTGAAGAGATTTTTATTTATGAGGAGGATGCAGAATGAAGAAAAGTAGATTGTTATATTCAGGTTTAATTATTGCAGGTGTTGTTCTTATTATTATTGGTTTTTATGTGAGTAGTAGGTATGGAGATAGTTTAAAAAGTACATCAGGTATCTGTTTTGGCATTGGTGCAGGTCTTATTGGAATGAGTTTTGCTCAATTAGTACTTACAAATTATGAATTAAAACATCCAGATGTAGCGAAGCAAAACAAAATTGAGTTGAACGATGAGAGAAACACAATTATTCGGTTAAAAGCTAGAGCAAAAGCAGGTGAAATTCTAAAATGGTTTATTATCGCTTTTGAATTTTTACTGATATGGCTAAATGTAGACCTATATTTAATCTTATTGTTATGGGGTATTTATCTTTCCTATTATTTAATAAAGGCATTTTATACGGTAAAATATCAAAATGAGATATAAACGATTAAATAACTATATATAAACTTTTAAATAATTATATATAATAGTGTTAACATTCTATTTTAAGTTATATGCTATAGTAATCAAATGTTTTGTGGATTAATTATGGAAAAAGTTAAATCAAAGTGGATATTTCTTTTTATATTACTATTTATAGTCATTATTACAATGTTAAAAGATCTAAACTTTCTTTATTCTAAAGTAATGTTTCAAATATGGGAGATTCAGTTACCAAATCATTACTAACAGTTGTATGAAAAAAACATCTTTAGTTTAAATGGTGATGGGGAGCGATATGATCATTCAAAGCTTCATCTAATTTATGATAGTAAGAAAAAACGATTATATATTATTGAAGAAATTATGTAAAAATTAATTGAAAGTTATATAGGTACCACATGAATTAAGTCTTATTACTTAATTCATGTGGTACCTGTTTTATTATTACAACTTACTTACTAATTTGTGCAGGTTACAAAAGCAAAAGGTAACTTACTTTATACCTTATTGCAGATTTCAAATTTATATCATACACTTTGAAACAAATAATTCAATGTATCTGATTAGGAGGAAGTTTAGTGGAGCACATTATACAGGTAAAAAATCTAAAAAAATATTTTAGTAGCATTAAAGCAGTGGATGATATTAGTTTTCAAGTTGAGAAGGGACAGCTGTATGGATTTTTAGGGGTAAATGGTGCAGGTAAATCCACGACTATCAATATTTTATGTACACTGCTTGAAAAAGCAGAAGGAGAAGTGACCATCTGTGGATATCAATTAGGGAAGAATGATAGGGATATACGTAGAAAGATTGGTGTTGTTTTTCAAGATAACACCTTAGATTCTCGTTTGACTATAAAAGAAAACCTTATCACACGAGCATCTCTTTATCACAGTGATACAAAGCAGATTAATAAAAATTTGAATCATGTTTGTGAAATTCTCAATATAGGTGATTTACTTAATCGGCAATTTCGTAAGTTATCAGGTGGACAGAGGAGAAGATGTGAAATTGCAAAAGCTCTTATGAATACTCCCGAAATATTATTTTTAGATGAGCCAACCACAGGATTAGACCCACAGACAAGACAACATGTATGGGATAGTATCGAAACCTTAAGGAAAGAAGAAAATATGACTGTGTTTTTAACAACACACTATATGGAAGAAGCTGCGAAGGCACAACAGATTGCAATTATAGAATCAGGTAAACTTGTAGCAGAAGGATCACCTTATGAACTAAAACAAAATTATGCAAGTGACATTGTTAAACTAGTTCCAAAGGATTTAAGTAATATGATGGAAACGTTAAAAGAGATGGGGCATCATTATGAAGAAAGAAGTAATCACATACGTGTTTATATTTCAGATACATTACAGGGGTTAGATCTATTAAATGTTGTTAGAGACAATTTAAGTCATTTTGAAGTTGTTCAAGGTACTATGGATGATGTATTTTTAAATGTGACAGGGAGGATGTTATGACATTAATAAGATTAGTAAAACGTAATATTTTAGTTTATTCCAGAGATAGAGCAAATATTTTTTTCTCTTTATTATCCACGCTTATTATAATTGGGTTAATGGTAGTTTTTTTAGGAAATATGAATGCAAATAATGTTGTTGATTTATTAAAAGAGTATGGTGGGACTCGCAATGAAGCACTAGATCGTACCAATGCCGAGCAACTTGTTATTATGTGGACATTAGCAGGTATTGTAGTCGTAAACTCAGTAACTATAACTCTTGCAATGGTTGGGATTATGGTAGAGGATGAAGATCAAAAAAGATTATCAAGCTTTTATGTATCACCACTTAACCGTGGTTTATTTGTATTAGGATATATTATTGCAGCTATCATTATGGGAATTATTATGTGTACACTTACGGTTGCAATAGCAGAAGGTTATGTATTATTTACAGGTGGAAACATATTATCAGTATCTCAGGTGGGAAAGGTCTTTTTACTTATCATTCTTACCGTATTTTCTTCGGCTTGTATGGTATTTTTGTTAGCTAATTTTGTTCATAGTACTAGTTCATTTTCAGGATTAAGTACCGTTGTGGGAACTCTGGTAGGATTCCTATCAGCAATTTATTTACCAATGGGCATGTTACCGAATAAGGTTCAGACCGTATTAAAATGTTTTCCACTATTACATGGATGTTCATTAATGAGAAATGAATTAACAAAGGAAGCGTTGAGTGAAACATTTAAAAATTGTCCAGCTGAATTAATCGATGGTTATCGTGAATATATGGGAATGACAATTAACTGGAAAAATACAGTTATTAATGATAATATAAAAGTAGCTGTATTATTAATAAGTGGTATTATTTTTATTATAATAGCAGCTATTATGCAGAAAAATCGCAAATCTGTAAATAGATAGGAGATATCATGAAAGTTGTTATTGAGGATATAGGCCCTGGAGAGGAAGAACAGATAATCATACGATGCAGGAATATAAATGATACTATTATGAAGTTTATATCTGATTTAAAAATGGAGCAGAAAAAATTAGTTGGACTAAAAGATGGTAATATGGTTATGATTGAACCACAGAATGTTTACTATTTTGAAGGTGTAAATAATAAAGTATTCATCTATTGTAAGCAAAATGTATATGAAACAAAATTAAAGTTGTACGAAGTAGAAGCAGATTATGAAAATACGGATTTCGTACGAGTTTCAAAATCTATTATTATAAATCTATCTAAAATAAAAAGTATTAGCCCGGCATATTCAGGTCGGTTTGAAGCCTTATTGTTTAATGGTGAAAAAGTAGTAATCTCAAGACAATATGTACCTGAGTTAAAGAAAAAACTAGGGTTATAGGAGGTCTATTTATGTATGCATTAAAAAATATGTTTCGGGTATTCGTTTTTGTTACAGCAGGTAATACCATAGGTGCTGCTGTTTTTCTTACTCTTTTAGGCCGCGAATTTATGCTTAATTATTTATTTTTATGGCAAATGATTGGTATTGCAGTTGTGTGTGCTTTTGGTAATATGATTTTTTGGTCTAAGAAGGAATTAAGCAAACGTCAAATAAAACTACGTTACATAATACACTATATTTATAATAATATTGTAGTGGTTGGGTTAGCGTTTATGTTAGGTTGGATTGAATTAGGAGATCCTTTTGATATTATTGCAATGTTTGTATTAGTAGCTATTGTTTATTCAACAATTACAACACTTATTGTAAAAACAGATAGGCAAACAGCCGAGGAGTTAAATAAAAAATTAAGAAAGTATAATAAAAGTAATGATATAAATAGTATAGGTGATTCGCAGAATTAAAAGTAATCTGCAGTAAACTATTTTGAAATAAAGTAGAGCCGTGAATTATCATACAATGAATACAAATTTACTAGCTTCATTAACACAGTAAGTTTTAGCTAATAAACACGTATCCACTGTATGATAATATATATTTCATGGTTGTTTCTTGGTTGAATATACTGTATTAGTTAGGGGGAGCACATATGGAGCAAAACTATAAAATATTAAAAGTTGGATTGATTGCAATAGGTATAACCATTTGTTTCACTGCTTTATTTGGATACTATTGTAAATTAGATAATCCAGTATTTTTTAAACAGTACTGTGAATATTACCTTCCTATGGAAGATAATAATGATTATGGTGAATTTTTTTACCTTCAATATGTAACAAATGTAAATGATAATCGAGAAGTAGTTAGTATAAGCTTTGATGAGGCTCCAGAACTTTTATTTTATGCAAATGAAAATAGGAATAATAATTGGTTTGTAACTAACTCCAATGATAAAAAAGGGCAAATCTATGGAAGATACAGTGTTAGAACAGTGAATGTTCAGATTAATAAATTGCAGATTGAAGATATAAATAAAGAATACAGAGTATCAAAAGCAAATGTTATGTTTAATAATGGGGAGAACATGGTAGTTGATTTAGGAGATATTTGCTTTTATACACCTGAAATCTCCGATGAGTATCTTGAAACCAATATGAGTTCAAGTTCTAATACAGGTTTATCAAAAACGTCATTTAGGATAAAACAAGATATCACAGTAGAAAGTCTTAATTCACCCCTAATGCAATATGTGGAAAATTTAGTGGATATTCGTGTTGGGGAAACGGATTATACATCCATATCAGGCATGCAGTTTTCGAAAGGTGATACGTTAAATATTGATTCTCTTTTTAATATGCCTAAGGATATTGAATCACAGTTTACCTTTTATAATATTAAGCCAGTTTTAAAATATAAGAATAAGAATGGTAATATGTCTAGTACTAGAATTTACAATATAAATTATATACCAACTTATGATATGAACTTTTATAGATTATTCATGTATTTAAAAGTAAGGGGGGAAATCTAGTAATGTTTGACGGATTTAGACTAATATTTCTAGGATTATTTTTTGCTACCTTTCATATCAATATTGGAACATTGCAAATATTACCTGCCTTTGTTGGTTGGATCATTGTTTTAAATGGAATTAGTAAAATAAGAGCTGAGTTTGAACACAAATCTTTTCATAAAGCATCTCTCTATGCATCTGGTTTAATTATTCATAGTATCATATCTTTTGCAATTGGATTTATATATGGTAAGTCATTGGATAATTCCATACCGATCATAATGTGGAATGTTATATTTGGATTACTTGAATTGTTACTAGACTTTAAAATCTTAGAAGGAGCAATCTCTTATTTTAAATCAACAGCTAGACTTGAACTAGCAGAAGAATTTATTCATCATCTTAAGATATATATCTGTATCTTTATAACCAATACTATCATAATAGGTGTTGGAGCAACGCTCTATAATAATTTATTGATTGGAATTAGTGTTTTTCTTGCGCTTATACTTCGAATTGTATTTATGGTTATGGTGAATCGATTAAAAAAAGAATCAGATACGATTTCAACAAGCATTGATGTAAGTATCTAAAAAAGAAATATAAGATTAACAGAATTTATATAATCATATTGTTTCTATTTCAAAAATGTTTGGTAAATTATTCATGTTACCAAACATTTTTTATGCAAAAAAATATAAGATTTATATTTAGATATACGTGATATGGTAAGCAATGATTTCATATATAGGTGTTTGCATTTGATTCACGAAACGAATATAAGTATACGTTACTCAAACTATTTATTATACACATTTATACATAAATTTATGCAAAATATCTTGACAGAGAGTTAAATTTACGATAGAATACATTTGACATTACAGCTGACAAGACAGCTAAATTGACAATGCATAGAACTGGTGTGGACAGCTGTTAGACCAAATAAAGAAAGGTTAGGTATTTAACATGAAACAAAATAATAAATTACTATCAATGGTAATTGCAGCTTTATTATGTGCAATTGGAATTGTTATTCCTATGTATGCTCCTAAGATCGTTTTAGAACCAGCTTCATTTACTTTGGCAAGCCATGTACCCGTTTTTATCGCAATGTTTATTTCACCATTTGTCGCTATTTCAGTAGCATTAATCACAAGTTTTGGATTTATGTTATCTGGATTCCCAACTGTTGTAGTATTACGTGCTTTATCTCATATCGTTTTTGCAGCAGTAGGGTCATATGTTTTAAAGAAGAACGGAAAATTGCTATTAACAACAAAAAACAAAGCAATATTCGGATTTTTAATCTCAATACTTCATGCATTATGTGAAGTTGTAGTTGTAACTTTCTTCTACTTTGGAAGCAACATGACAACTTCCTGGTATGATAAAGGTTATTTATTTTCCGTTATTGGTCTTGTAGGTATTGGTACTTTAATTCATAGTATGGTTGATTTAGGAATTGCTCTTTTTGTATGGAGCCCATTACAAAATATTATTTCAATACCAGTTAGTGCTAGGGTAGCAAAAAGACAATAAGAAAAATAAGCAATTAAAATTAAGGGATTACACTTAACTGGGGGTTAAGCGTAATCCTTTTTTCTAACATTATTTTTCAGTGTTTTCAGTAGATACTAATACGATTAAGAAACCAATAAAAGTTACGATGGTTCCAATGAAAAGCATATCGGATACACCAAATTTATCTAAAATACTTCCACCAGTAATATTTGCTATAGTTCCAGCAATACCTAAAGTTGCGACACCAAGCATGGATTGTCCTTTTACCTTATCTTTCTCATCAATGATTGCATTCACATAATAAACGGATGCAGGAGTATATAACGCAAAAGATAACATTTGTAATGCCATGGATATATGAACGGTTATAACATTTGGTGCTAACCAAGCTAAACCAGCTTTAATACAGAAGAAAAAGGCTGCGGTCTTTAACAAAGTACTACATTTAATCTTACGAACTAGATAAATAAATACAGCCATAGTTGGTAATTCAAGAGCAGCAGCAATGGATAAGGAGATACCCATATCCGTGCTATTACCACCAACTTTTTCAATAATATTTATTAGATATGTATTGATAACGCTATGTGAGTAAAATATCATAGATAAGCCGATTAAGTGAAGCGTAAACTTTTTATACTTTATAAAAAAAGTGAAAATTCCACTAGGTGCATTATCTGAATTTTCATTTACCTTTTCAGTTGTAGCGATATTATTATTATCTAGATTGTTTGAGTTACTTTTTAAGGAAGGATTGGCTGGAATCTTAATTTTAAAAGTAAATGCCGATATGATAACAAATACGTAAGTAATAATAAAAATTGTTAATAATACGTTTGGTCCAAATTGATTTACTAGTATACCAAGTAGATAAGACATAATAGCAAATGCAATAGAACCAATACCTCTTGCTAAGCCATAATTCATTGGTACACCAATATTTAAATATTCCAGAGCTAATGAATTAAACAAAGGATTTAAGGTATATTGTAGGGCATTTATCAATACATAAATACCTGCAATTAACAGAAAAGAATCTGGCATTATAAATAGAATGAGAGCTAATGCCATTACAATCATCATAAGAGTAATTACAATATAGCGTAAAGATATCTTTTTTGTTTTATCTGCAAAGGATGCAACAATAGGTTGCAAAATAATAGAGATTACTGCAGCTAAGGATAGAACGAAACCTATCTGGGTATTGTCAAAGTTTTTCGATTTTAAGAATACAGCTGCAAAACTGTAAATGGCACATTGACTCATCCAATAGGAACTTTGTAAAAATGCATATCGGACTGTTAATTTTCTTGCTTCTTTTTCCATGTCAGCTCCTAATAATTTAGATTAATTGAAAGATGCAAATAGATAGTGTTTTCACTATACATGCGAAAATTAGTTTAACTTTTTTTATTGAATATAGCAATAGCATTTTATTACAATTATAATTAAATACAAAGAAATAAAAAAGAAAGTAAGTTACGCCATGGATCGTTCAGGTTATAGAGATCTTCAAATAATTTAGTTAATAATTCTAAATAGTTTTTAAGTTTAATTCTGCCACAACATGAGTTTGGTAGGTAAGTGTATATAATTCAGATAGCGCGGACCGTCTGAACGTGGTTGCTTTTTAACCACGTGAAGGAAAGGCAAGCTAGATGATTTATATACACTTACCTACCATTCAATACACAAATGAAACTTATAATCCTAAATCAATTTTTCAATGGATAGTAATTGCTCTTTCATCTTTAATCCACCAGCATACCCGACTAAAGTTCCGTTGGAACCAATAACACGGTGGCAGGGTATGAAGATAGCAATTGGATTTTTGTTATTAGCCATACCTACTGCACGTGAGGCTTTTGGATTACCTACCGCTTCCGCGATTTGTTTATAACTTCTGGTTTCACCAAATGGAATGGCCTGTAAGGCATTCCATACTTTTATTTGAAATAGTGTTCCAGTTGGAGCTAATGGTAAGTCGAAAACTCTACGTTTTCCATCTAAATATTCATACAACTGGCTTGCTGCTTTTTGTAAAATATGAGTTTCTTCTAAGATAGAATCAGATGGTAATTCTTCATTTGCAAGATAAACACCAGTAATACAGTCATCACTTTCTGCAATACCAATTCTTCCGATTTTTGTTTCATAAATGTAGGCATATTTCATAAGGCATTCCTTTCTATCCATTTGGCTACTCCGTTATCTAGATTACTTTCGATTATAGTAGTAGCTTGTATTTTTAGTTCATCCTTTGCATTTTTCACTGCATATGTTTCATCGCAAGCTTTAAAAAGTGGTAAATCATTTAAATTGTCACCAAAACCAATTAAGCGATCGTAATTATAAGAGGACTTTAAATACATAGCGGCATTATACTTGGTTGCGTTTACACTAAAAATCTCTAAAAACCAGATGTCATCCTCTGTATAAATATCTTTATAAAAAGCTAATGATATATCAGGAATTTGGGATAATTGGTTATATGCTGACTCTAATTTTTCTTTCGTATCCATTAGAGCAAAGTATATAATATGAGTAGGGTCTACTTGGTTAAAATCAGAAACCTGTATAAATTTTTTTTGATATTTATTTACTCTCTCGTCATGAAATTCTTTTAATGCTTTGGTATCAAGGCTTTGATAATAAGTAGCTAATATATGATCTTTTACTTCATACATAAAGCCATTTAGTTCATGTTCTTTCAATATTGAAATGATTGTTTGTATGCTTTGTTTGGTTAGCCCTTCGATTTTTAAGTATTTTTTGGAAGGGATATCGTAAATTAGTACTCCATTCATTAAGATTATCGGAATTTGAATGGACACAGATTCCATTATTTTAACTACGGATGCAGCTGTTCTAGCAGTTGCAATGGTAAAATGAACTCCTTTTTGAATCATTGAATTTAATGTAGATATGGTGTAATCTGATAATTCCACCTTTTCATTTAATAAAGTTCCATCCAAATCGGAAATATATAAGGTTTTCATTCTTTTTCATATCCCTTCTATTTGTATAAGATATTAAGAAATTAAATTTAAATTATCTATTAAAATATATCATATTTTTAATCAGTTAGTCAAAGTATACATAATTATAAATAGCTCGTCAAATGATAACTTTATACAGTTAAAAACTCTTCTTAACTAAGTAAATAAAAGGAAAAATATCTCATATTATTCGTATGTATACTTGCTTTTTTTAATTATAACATATAAAATATAGTCATTATGCAGAATAAGTAGTAAGCTTTAGGAGGGTATATAGTGGAGAAGATTGTAATAGAAGAAAAGCAATCAAAAGCATTAAGATTAATGTGTTTGGGTTTTATTATGTTAGTCTTATCTATTATAGTATGGATATATGGAATAAGAGAAAAGAAAATCATTCTGACCTTACTTAGTTTTCCTTCTGCAATCTTTTTCTGTATCTATTTTTTATTATCCTTAGGCCGTAGTGTACAAAGAAAACCATTACTTACAATTACGTTTGATGGTATTATAGATAGCTCATCTAATAGTTCAGTTGGATTTATTCCATTTCAAGATATAGATAAATTTTGCATTGTAAATATGATGGGACAAAAGGTGATCGGAGTTATTCCAAAAGATGAGAATGATTTTATTACAAAATTGTCTCCACTAAAGCAACGTATAGCCAAAACCAATACCAATATGCAAATCCCCCCTTTATCCATAAAAGTGGATAAGGCAAAGGATATGTCTTTGGAAGATATTTTTACGCTATTAAAGAAACGTTTAGATGATTACAGTAGTTTGTATGATTAACTGAATCTGCAAAATTCGTATTGATTGTGTTATAATTAGAAGACTAAACGATTTAACTATTATTTCAGACAAACTAGAAAGGACATAAAATTGATAAAATATATATTATTTGATTTAGATGGAACGATTACAAATCCCAAAGAAGGTATAACAAAATCAATTCAATATGCTCTGAAAGCTATGGGAATTGAAGTCAATGATTTAGACTCTTTATGTAAACATATTGGTCCACCTTTAAAAGATGGTTTTAAAGAGTTTTGGGGATTTGACGAAATGAAAGCTAATTTAGCAGTTGAAAAATATAGAGAACGTTATGTAGATACTGGGATATATGAAAATTATGAATATGAAGGTATTAGCGATTTATTTGCTACCTTAACAGAAAAGGGGTATCAACTTATTGTTGCTACATCAAAACCTGAAAAGTTTGCAAAACAAATTATGGAGCATTTTGACTTATCAAAATATTTTAGAGATGTCTGTGGAAGTAGCATGGATAGTACAAGGTCAAAAAAAGGTGATGTAATTCGTTATGCATTAGAAAAAAATCAGATTACAAATCCAGAAGAAGTAATTATGGTTGGAGATCGTTATCATGACATTCTTGGTGCAAAAGAAAATGGAATACCAGCCATTGCAGTTTTATATGGTTTTGGAAACCGTGAAGAATTTATTACTCACGGAGCAGATTATATCATTGAAACCGTACAGGAACTTAAAAGCTTATTAATAACACTTTAAAAATTGAATGTATGATTCATAGTTATTAATTTACAGCAACCTGATTCGTATCAAGGTAGATAGGAGAAATTATGAAGTTAATATCATGGAATGTAAATGGGTTACGTGCTTGTTTAACCAAAGGATTTGAAGATTTCTTTAAAGAAGTGGATGCAGATGTATTTTGTATTCAAGAAACAAAGATGCAACCAGAACAAGTGGAACTAGAATTTGAAGGATATAAACAATATTGGAATAGTGCAGTAAAAAAAGGTTATTCTGGTACCGCAGTATTTACGAAAATAGAACCACTTTCAGTATCTTATGATTTAGGAATGGACAAGCATGGGGATGAGGGAAGAGTTATAACCTTAGAATTTAAGGATTTCTATTTGGTTACAGTATATACTCCAAATTCTCAAAGAGAATTGGCTAGGTTAGAATACCGTATGGAATGGGAAGATGATTTTAGAGCTTATATATTAAATTTAGAAAAAAATAAACCAGTTATACTATGCGGTGATTTAAATGTTGCTCATAATGAGATCGATTTAAAAAATCCTAAGTCTAATACAAAAAGTGCAGGTTTTTCAAATGAAGAAAGAGCTAAAATGACAGAATTATTAGGTAGTGGCTTTGTAGATTCCTACCGTTTTCTATATCCAGATATAACAGATGCATATACTTGGTGGTCCTATATGTTCCGTGCCAGAGAGAAAAATGTAGGTTGGCGTATTGATTATTTTATCGTATCTGAAAAGCTAAAAGGGAATATAAAAGACAGTATAATTCATAAAGATATACTAGGAAGTGATCATTGTCCTGTTGGCTTAGAGATTAATCTATAACATAAAAGTAGGGAGTAAATGTGGGTATGAAGTTATATGATATAACACAAGAGTTGTTTACCAGTAATGTATATAAAGGAGATGTGCCACCTACCTTCATTCGTCAGTTAAAAATAAAGGATGGAGCACCTTGTAATTTAACAGTATTAAATATGTGTGCTCATAATGGTACTCACATTGACGCACCATATCACTTTTATGACAACGGTAAAACCATAGAACAAATGAATTTAAATAAATGTATAGGCAAATGTAGTGTAGTATCTTTTGATACACAGCCTAATTTAGAGCAAATGGAAAACGTATTAACATCTTGTGAGAAACGGTTGTTATTTAAGGGAAATGTTATTATTACAATAGAAATTGCAAAATTATTAAACAACTACCATATTGAATTAATTGGAGTTGAGAGCCAAAGTGTTGGTCCAGTTGATGCACCTATGGAAGTTCATCTTGAATTATTAAAGGAAGAAGTTGTTTTATTAGAAGGAATACGATTAACAGATATACCATGTGGGAATTATCTGTTGTCTGCAGCACCATTAAAACTAGGTGGAAGCGATGGTGCCCCTTGCAGAGCAGTATTAATTGATATAAATGAATGAAGTAATTCACATATCGAATTTATGTGATGTCTAAATTCGCGGTTTTTGGATAGAATGGAGAGTTCATATGACAACAACAGAATATATTGTAAAGACTTTAGAAACATTAGTGAATATACCTAGCCCATCAGGTTTTACCAGTGAAGTTATGGAATTTGTAAAAGACGAAGCTGAAACGCTAGGATTCGATCATGAATATAGTAAACGTGGTGGATTAATTATTTCCGTTAAAGGAAAAAGCTGCGATACCATAGGGTTATCAGCGCATGTAGATACTCTTGGTGCAATGGTTCGTTCCATATCTCCTACTGGTATGCTGAAATTTACACTTGTTGGTGGGTATTCCATGGAAAGCATTGAAGGAAGTTATTGCAAAATTCATACAAGAGAAGGAAAGGTATATACGGGTACCATACTTTCAAAAAGCCCATCTGTACATAGTTACGATGATGCAAGGACACTGGAGCGTAATGAAAGAAACATGGAAATTCGTATAGATGAACAGGTAAAAAATAAAGAGGATGTAATAGCCTTAGGAATTAATAGTGGAGATTATATTAGCTTTTATGCGAATTTTGAATATACCGAAAAGGGATTTATAAAATCAAGACACTTAGATGATAAAGCATCTGTAGCTGTGCTACTAGGTTTATTAAAAGAGTTATCAGAACATAGTATAGTTCCAAAGGATAATATAAAGATATTACTTAGTAATTATGAAGAAGTAGGCTTTGGTGCTAGCTGGATACCTTCTGA
The DNA here is from genome assembly GCA_029239975.1 of Anaerocolumna sp. Classification (GTDB taxonomy): domain Bacteria; phylum Bacillota; class Clostridia; order Lachnospirales; family Lachnospiraceae; genus Anaerocolumna. The sequence continues at coordinate 39,738 of JARBTX010000011.1, read as the reverse complement.
AATATCTGAATTTATAGCTATTGATATGGGAGCAATCGGAGATGACTTAAATGGAAATGAGTATGCAGTTTCTATTTGTGCAAAAGATTCTAGTGGACCATATGATTATGAGTTAACAAATAAATTAATTAAACTTGCGAAAGAAAATCAGATAAATTACGTTGTAGATATCTTTCCACATTATGGTTCAGATGTGTCTGCTGCACTTAGAGGCGGAAATAATATACGTGGAGCCTTAATTGGGCAAGGAATACATGCATCTCATGGTATGGAAAGAACACATGTTAGTGCCTTAGAACATACGTTAAATTTAATTAAAGCATATATAAGTTAATAAAAAGAATACATAAAGGGCTTTTGCAATAATATGCAAAGCCCTATTTTTTATTGTAAATATGAATGTGTAAAAGAACAGAATTCAAGTATATTTGTAGATGCTTCTTTTAAAATATCATAAGTTGCTGAAATATTTAATTTACCATATCCCCAATCAGGATTTGGGTATGTTAATTCAGGGCTTCTAGTTGCACCTTCTATTAATATTTTTTTAACTTGTAAGCCATTCATAATCGTGAGATTATTTTCAACAATTCCCCATTCTAAAAGCATAGCAGCAACTCCAGTTGTATGTGCAGCAGCCAAGCTAGTTCCTGTGCCTCTTGTATAACTGTTATTAGGTATAGGACAAAGAATATTAACCCCAGGAGCTGCAATATCAGGTACGGGATCATTTAATATTGTGTAACCACGGCTGGCATTTATATAAAGTTGATTGTTAATGTGATCATATGCGGTTACTACGATAGGACGATTGGCATTACCAGGAGAAGTAACGGTAGTATAATTATTTGGTTCAATAAAAACAGTACCATCTGTAATAAAGCCAGTTATAGGCAACCAAATATGATATCTAGCAATAATATCGCTCTGTCCATATACAACAAATCGCCAATTACCTGGTATTGGATTTCGAAATCGTAATAGAATAATTTGGTCGTTGGATAAGGCTTCCATCCCCCGACTGTCGACCCATATGATTGTGTTGGAATAAAAGAGTTGCCTGGTTTTATTTAAATTAGGTGGAATCCTTGCAACAAATTCGCCAGTTGGAGCAAACATATTAACCCATAGCTGAGAAGGAGGTATACCTAATAACTCCATTGTAAAACCACTTTCATTATTACCAACAGTAAGCTCAACAATATCATATTCTTCTGATGGTAAAACTTCGCCATAATAGTGATGACCGCGATTCCCTTCATTCCCTGCTGCTATCACTACAGTGGTACCAGTTCGGTCACTGATATAAGATAAATAACTAGACATCATACTTCGTCCACTATGATCACCATTGGATGATCCTACTCCAATACATATAGCTATAGGACGTTGTAATCTCGCAGAAACTTCTAATAAATATTTTACACCCATCATTATGTCGTTTTCTTGAAAAGCAATTGCATCGGGGCGGATGGAATAAAAGTTAAGTAGATATGGTTTCGCTCTCTTTAGTTTTACAATAACGAATTCTGCTTCTGGAACAATTCCTGTAAAATCTTGTTCAGGTATATTAGAACCGGCTGTTATTCCAGCTAACATTGTACCATGTCCAATTTCGTCTATGCTAGGTACAATATGAAAGGGGTCTTCGCTATTTATAGCTTGGTTAATTTGCTCTCTTGTAAATTCAGTACCATAAAAATAATTTTCAGGGTACTTGTTATCACTGTTTAAAGATTGATCCCAGATTGAATAAATACGTGTTGAATTATCAGTGTTAAGAAATGCTGGATGAGTATAATCAATGCCAGTATCAACAAAACCAACTAATACTCCTTGACCTTTTAATTCAACATTTTGCTGATTTCGGACATGATTTATACCAGATGAATCAAAAGTTTTTGCTGAAACAAGTCCATAACAGGTTGGTATGCTCGTAAAACCATATTTATAGATACTATTTGAGGTCATATTGCTCACGGGAAAATGTACGATAGCATATCTTCGATCAATAATATTATAAGAACTTCCACCATACTTTGATAATAAATCGAAATTGTCATTATATTCTATCAGAAGGTCAGCAAAATCATTACTTGTGATTTTGTATTTATCATCATTATTCATATCTTATCCAGCACCCAATTTCAATCTTATTTATGATATATGTTGGTAAATAAAAAATGTGCAGAATGAAAATCTAGTATTTCATATAAATCTGAATTTATGGATTTATAGAATAAATGTTAATGCAAAGTAGTATACAATAAATAAATATTGTGATTGCATAAGAACATAGATATTAGTTCAATTGAAAGGAAATTCTAATTATAGTTATGGATTTTAACTTTAATGAATAAAATTAATAACTCTATACGTATTCAAAATATTAGTACGTATAGAGTTTTTTTATATTTTTTGAACTCGCCAAATAACACCAGTGCTTGGTATAAATGCATCGTGATTATTAAAGAAATTCATTCCCATATCTAATATATACATAGCTTTATCTGGGCCAAATAAAAGATGTGTAGGCCTTTCGAATCCTCCTTCTCTAGAAATAGAAGCTGGGAAACCAGATTTGTTGATAGCAAATGTACTAATCATTCTTGATTTCATATCAATTCTTGATATACGGTGACCCGCACTGGCATATGATACCGGTGACCCTAACTCAGAATGGACAGTACTTCCATATTCTGTTATATATACATCCCCATATGGGCCGAATTCGGTATCGTAATTAAAATCAAAACCCCTAATGTTCGTATTAGCAGGGAAGGAAACAAATGGTCTTGGTGGGACATTTGGTTGGTTTTTCAGTAATAGTTCGGGTAATATTCCGCCATCTGGTTGAAATCTAGGATTATTTACAGCCTCACCGCCAGAATAATCAGGCCAACCATACCACAATCCGGATTTAATATAATAACAATCATCCGTTGCATTTTCAATTGGCCTACTTCCAATATTGTTATAACCATTATTTCCTACAAATAACTGACCGTCACGATCGAATTTCATATAGGAAGGATTGCGAAACCCCCAGGCAACTTGTTCAATCTCAGAACCATCCAGATTTGATTTTAGTATTGAACCAGATGCTTTAAGATATCTTTTTCTTATTTCATATGGAAAATTTGGAATGCCATATGGGGAAAAAGCTCCTGTATGTGTAGTATCATCAGGAAGTGCTTCCGATAGTATATTTCTACTTGCATAGTTTTGTCCATATAACATGATATAATCACCAGGATAATCACATAACAAAGGTGATATTTTTACCCATTCATTGTCATTACCAACAACACCTGAATTCGTTACAGTACCTTGACCAAAGTACATTTTATTATCAGGTGAAAAAGCAACTATGCTATTGTAATGATCCCCATTGCTTGGTAGTCCCATAATAATATTTTGTCTAGTACCATCTCGCAACAACTTAGTTACATATCCTCTATGGGATACATAGATTTCTCCATTTAGATAATTCACACCAGAAATCGGAATACTAAAATCTTCAGCAAGTACCTCATATTGTCCATTAACCAAACGTAAAATTCTCGGTTTACTATTAGCAAATCCTGATTCAGATATTATGATATTACCATTTTCATCGAAAACCATACAACTGGGTGCATTTAACCCATATGAAAATAACTCAATACGATATCCAAACTGAATATAAATATCAGATGGATTGACATACCGTTCTGATATGCCGTTATTTTGAGTACAGGTATTAAGATAAGGTATTCTATTTTTTATTTGTGACATTGATTGTACCTATATAATCGCCCTTATTGTAAATATATTCTGCTATATTTAAATTATTCACTAGCATTATTATAAGAATTTAAAATAAAAACAAGCCACCTTTTGGTGGCTTGTTTTTATTAAAGTTAGTAATCAAATCCGTAAGCATCCATCATCTGTAGATTATTTAGAATTGCATCACTATTTAATTTCTTTTGTCTTAGCGCTTTATCGCTGCCAAGTAATGCTGAGTAGATAATATCAATCACGTATAAAAACATTAAATTGTTAGATAATGATACCGAGTTATTCGCAATTATTTTATCTGAAATAATAAACTTGTATTCTGAGATGTCATTGAGTTTTGGAGAATCGTAACTTGTAATAGTTAGATTTTTAGCCCCACGTTCTAGGGAAGCTGTCGCAATCTGGTAGATATCTCTCATCATTATGGTAGGTGCTATAAAAATGGATAAATCACCAGCAGCAATGTTCGTTGCCTGTATTCTCATATCAATAATATCAGTACTCGCTTTAGAGCGAATACCAATTTGGTCGAATTTAAATTGAAGTTCTCTTGCAATTAATGAAATATTGGATAATGAAAATATATGAATATTGTTGGCTGTTCGAATCGCATTTACAGCTTTTATTACTATACTTTCATCTAACATAGCAGAAGTATTCATAAGCATTTGTCGATAATCTGCAGTTACAGAAGAGATAAAACCACTATCATTGGTATACGTATTCTGCTTCATGATATTGTTATAGAAGTTTTCCTGTGCAAGAGCAATCTTAAATCCATTAAAGCCTTTATAACCGATTTTTTTGCAGAATCTGTTGATACTGGCTTCTGATGTACCTGTTTCTTTTGCTATTGTGGATATTGTACTAGAAACAACCAAATCAGGGTTATTGATGACATATTGGCTGATTTCATTTTCACTCATAGTGAAATTATGTTGCATGGAAACAATTTTGGAAATAACATTGGACACCATTGAACAGACTCCTTGTAGTTTAATATCCATATTATACTACATTGCAATTTAGAAAGCAATTGAAAACTAAATTATGAAAATTATTTTCAAAATAAATCAAAAATGATAAAAATATACGTCAACTATATTGACAGAATATGAAAATGATGATAACATTATTACATAAAACAGAGAGTAATATTTTAAAAAGTATAAGAATTACACAAAAAACATGAAAATACTTTTCTTACAACATATGGAATGTGAAAATGATTTTCGAAAAACAACCGAATTTTGACATCAAATTATTAGGAGGTAACAATGGGAACAGGTATATATAACAATCTGTATGATGTAGTAATAGCCGGTGGTGGTGTATCAGGTGCTGTTGCAGGTATAGCGGCAGCAAGAAATAAAGCGAATACATTAGTGATTGAGCAAAGTGGATACCTAGGCGGAACATTGACAAGTTGTGGTGTAGGTCCGATGATGACCTTTCATGCAGGAGAAAAGCAGGTTATTAAAGGTATAATGGAAGAAATTGTGGAGCAAATGATGTTAAGGGGATATTGCCCAGGACATATCAAAGATACGACACAATACATTAACTATTTAACTCCTTTTCATTCAGAAGGCTTAAAAGTCGTTTTGGATGATATGTTAAAAGAAGCCGGTTGTGAAGTTTTATTTCATACTTTCATTGGAGATGTAAAAACCGAAGATGAAACCATCGTGGCGTTAACAGTATGTAATAAAGATGGATTACATGATATCAAAGGTAAAGTTTTTGTTGATGCTACAGGGGATGGAGACGTAGCTACATTTGCTGGTGCCCATATGACAAAGGGAAGAGAAAGCGATGGAGCCATGCAGCCAATGACCATGAATATGAAATATTGCAATGTGGATGCAGATGAATTAAGAAAGCACATAGAGGAAAAAAAAGAAGAATTTCCAAGAATGATAAAGAACATAGATTTAATGTATCAAACAGAAAGACTTTCCTTTGCGGGTTTTACAAAAGAATTTAAAGAAGCAAGAGATTTGGGCGAATTAGATATTCAAAGAGAAGAAGTATTATGCTTTGAAACCAATACACCAGGAGAATTTATAGTTAATACGACAAGAATAATTGGCCATGATGGAACCGATGCAGTAAGTCTTTCTTTGGCAGAACAGGTAGGAAGAAAACAATGCGAGCAATTGGATAAATTCCTTAGAAAAAGAATACCTGGGTTTCATAATGCAGCGCTTGAATTCACTGGACCATCCATTGGAGTAAGAGGCTCTAGGCAGTTAAAAGGTAATTATACCTTAACAGCTAGGGATGTAATGGATCGTAAAGAATTTGAAACAGTTATAGCACACTCTGCCTATCCAATTGATATTCACAATCCAAAAGGAGAAGGAACAGAAAGCTCTTTTGTATCCACGCCAGGTACTTATTATAGTATTCCTTATGAAGTTTTGGTTACGGATAAAATTAAGAACTTGCTAGTTACAGGAAGATGTGTTTCCGCAACATTCGAGGCACAAGCGGCAATAAGAACAACACCTACAGCAGGAGCATTAGGGCATGCAAGTGGAATTGCAGCAGCATTAGCATCAAAAGCAGATGATAATACAAATCGTGTAAACGTAAAAGAATTACAAAAAGAATTAATGAAACAAGGGGCTTACTTGGATCTTTAAAACTTGGAGTAATAAGAGTAATTGAAGTAAATTAATTTTTATTTATATTCATTTACGATAGGAAAGTCATTGGTTGTAGGCAAATAAATGCCAGACCGTAACTATATAAAAGGAGGATTTTGTTATGACTTTACAAATTATTGGGATTCTTGGTTTGTTTGCAATCATGGTTGTTCTTATGATGACCCGCAAATTACCAACGATTCTGGCACTGCCTATCATGGCAGTAGGAATTGCATTAATTGCTGGAATACCTTTTAAAGGTGGGGAATTTAGCATTACAGCAGATGTAATTGAAGCTGGTGCAATGAGAATGAGTACGGCAATTGCTGGACTATTCTTCGGTGGTTTTTTTGGAAAGGTGCTTTCTAAAGTTGGAGTAACTCGCACTATTATCCGTAAAGCTGCTGAAATGGCAGGAGATAAACCATTGCCAATCGCTATAGCATTTTTAGTAGTTTGCTCTATTATCTTTGCTGCTTCCAATGGACTTGGTATGATCATCTTAGTTGGTACAATTATTATTCCTATTATGATTAGTGCAGGTTTAAGTCCATTATTAGCTGGAACTGTTTTACTTCTATCAAATGGTATCGGTGTTACGTTCAGTGTTAGTACTTTAGCAGTATACATTGACGTATTAGGATTACCACAAGATACGGTAACATCTTATTCTTTATTATGTGGTTTACCATTAATAGTAGTTGCACTAGTTATGATTGTTTTCTTAACTAAATTTAATGGAAAAACTAGAAAAGCATGGGCAATGCCAACATCAAATGATTTATCAGGTGAAAAAAGCGTTCGTTCTATTGCATTAATCAGTCCAATTATTCCAGTGGTATTAGTATTTGCTTGGAAATTACCTTTAGTTTCATCCATCTTAATTGGTATTATAGTAACTTTAATTTTATCTACACCAAAAAATGCAGTACAAGTAATATCAAGTTCTTTTGTTGAAGGTATTCAAGAAACAGCTGGTGCAGCTGCACTTATGATTGGTATTGGTATGGTTTTAAAAGCAGTTATGGCTCCACAAGTAGCAGAAGTTCTTGCACCACTTATTACAGCTATTATACCAAATAGCAGTATTATGTTTATTTTAATCTTTGGTTTATTATCACCACTTGCAATTTACCGTGGACCACTTAATGTATGGGGTCTTGGAAGTGGTATCGTAGCACTTCTTGCTGCAAGTGGAATGAATCCAATTGCTGCAATGGTAGCTTTAAGACTTGATTCTAATGTACAGGCAGTATGTGACCCTACTAACTCACATAATGTTTGGGTAGCAGATTTTACAAAAACAGATGTAAATGAATTTACGAAAAAAACAATTATCTGGATTATGGCTTCTACGTTAGTTGGATTAGTCGTTGCAAGTTTCATGATATCATTATAGAAAATGCTGTGGGGTTGTTACTAAATAGTATAATCGAAATAAATTCATGCTATTTTGTAACAACCCACGGCTTTTACTTTTTATACTTTATAATAGCTATGTGAAACATAGTTCCCCTATTTTATATATAGAAAGAGTAGTACTTGTTAAACAAAATAAATAGAAGTAAAGTTAAAATTAGTAACAATGTAAAAATAATTTGGAAACCAACATAAATATATGTTTTATATAAAAATTTAAGTGGAGATTATGGTGAGAAATCAGAATTTTAAAAAGTGATTTAGTTCACGTTGCAAATAATATTCTAACACTGGTATTCACAATGTTTGCACAGAACGGAGAAAAAGATGAGTAAAAAGGTAAGAATCGGAATTGATGTAGGTGGTACGTTTACCGATGCAGTTTTAATTGATAACGCAACCTACGAAGTAATAGCAAAAAGAAAAATACCTACAACACATAAAGAAGGTGTTGCTGTTGGTATTGTTAAGATAATATCGGAATTAATGAAAGAAAATGATATATCACCAGATGATGTTGTTTTCATCGCACATGGTACTACACAAGCAACCAATGCATTATTAGAAGGTGATGTTGCTAGCGTTGGTGTAATTGGTATGGGAACAGGGCTAGATGCCAGAAGTGCAAAAAATGAAACTAACGTTGAAGACATTGAACTTGCTCCAGGTAAATATCTACATACAAAGCATATATTTTTAGACTCAAAAGATTTAAGCAATCAAACAATTGAAGATGCAATTGGTAATCTATTGAATCAAAAGTCTGATGTAATTGTTGCATCTGGTGCGTACAGTGTTGATAATCCTGAAGATGAATTAAAGGTTATGAATCTAGCGGATAAGAAAAAACTTTATTATACCGGTGGACATGAAATTTCTCAGCTTTATGGCTTAAAGATGAGAACTAGAACTGCAGTAGTAAATGCAAGCTTGATTCCTAAGATGATGGAAACTGCCAATATGACAGAACAAGCGGTTTTAGATATGAAGATAAAATCCAATCTGATGATTATGCGCTGTGACGGTGGCGTTATGAGTATCAATGAAGTTAGAAAAAGACCAATACTAACTATGTTATCCGGTTTGGCAGCAGGAGTAGCGGGTGCTTTAATGTATGAGAAGGTTTCAGATGGAATTTTCTTTGAAGTAGGTGGAACTAGTGTTGATATTTCCGTAATCAAAAACGGAAAAGTAATGATTAAATATGCACAAGTTGGTGGTCACAAAACGTATCTCCAGTCTTTAGATGTAAGAACTCTAGGTGTTGCTGGTGGTAGTATGATCCGTATTAAAGATAAACAAATTATTGATATTGGACCTAGAAGTGCACATATTGCTGGAGTGGAATATGAATGTTTCCAAAAGGATGAAGCAATTACTGGTGGTGACGTTCGATTTGTAAGTCCAAGAAGTGATGACCCAAAAGAATATGTATTATTAACGGCCACAGATGGTAAAGAGTATTCTTATACGTTAGCTGGAGCGGCCAATCTTTTAGGGTATATTCCAGAGGGTGATTATGCAAAAGGTAATCTAACTGTAACGACAAAAGCTTGGCAGATACTTGGTGATTATTTAGGAATCACTGCAAAAGAAGCAGCAAAGCAGGTAATGGACCTTGCACTTAAGAAATTAGAAGTGGTTGTAAATGAGTTAATTTCTGAGTATGAATTAGATCGTAAATTTATCACCTTAATTGGTGGTGGCGGTAGTGGTGCAGTTATTGTAAATTCCTTAGCAGAAAGCATGGGAGTGAAATGGAAGCTTGCTAAAAATGCTCCATATATTTCAACCATTGGTGTAGCACTTGCTATGGTACGTGAACAAATGGAGAGAACCATTGTTAACCCAACCGATGAAGATATTAAAAAAATAAGATTAGATATTATAGAAAAAATAGTGCAGTCAGGAGCAAAAGAAGATACGGTTGACGTATCCATAGAAATTGACTCTCAAAAGAATATCTTAAGAGCCATAGCCACTGGAGCGACTGAATTACGACAAAAGGATTTAAATACAGAAGCTTTATCAAAAGAAAAGTTACAGGAAATTTCTGCAGAAGCCCTAGGAGCAGAAAAGACTGAAACAAAATTTCTTAATGCTACTGGCCGTTGGAATGTATTTCAGGCAGTATCCACTAAGAAAATTTTAGGTATATTTAAATCCAAAAAATCAAGTCTTTGTGTAATAGATAGAGAAGGTGTGGTAAGACTGAAAAAAGAAAAAGCATTTAGCATAAAGTTTACAAAAGGTGCTCGCACGACTTCCTTTAAGAGCTTTTTGGATGAACATACCATCTATTCTGATGCTAATGCTACCATACCAAAAGTATTTATATTCTATAGAGAAAAAATGCTTGATTTAACTGGAATGCAGACTGCAGAGCAGTTATATTCAATTCTAGATGTGGAAACAGAAAGCCTTAAAGATGAAGAAGAAATTATAGCAGTAGCTTATAAATAAGTAGTTTATTTGATTTTAAGTGGATTTATAAGTGGAAATAAAGCCAATAATAAATAGATTTTGACAGACGAAGTCAGCAGGAGGATGCCATGATAAGAGATGAAATATTGGGTCTATGGGAGTTATCCAATGATTTGTTATACCATAAGATACCAAAAGAAAAAATAAATTATTATATAAGTGCATCCTTGGATGCTGGCAAAGAGACAGCAAAATTATATCAGGGAAAGAATATATTTGAACTTTGTAAGGAACATCAAATTACGATTGAATACGTAAAAGAAAGTAAAAAAAATTATGGTGTATCCTTTCGAGCTCAGACAGAGATGGATAAGTCGGGTGTTAAGATATGGATATATGAAGGGTCTCTAAAAGAATTAAGTTTAAATAGTAGTTATAAAGGGCGAAAAGCTATTTCTTATGAAGAAGCACTTAATATCCATCTAGCACATGAATTCTTTCACTATACAGAGTATATTAATCATTCCTTTGTATCAGATAGACTTGATGAAATAGTACGTTTAAAACTACCTTTATTAACGAAAAAATCACATATACAGCGTTGTAGTGAAATTGCCGCTCATAAGTTTGCGAAAGAAATGCTTCAACTAAATGAACTTCCTAATATATACGATTACTTTTATCTAATGCACACAGGGCAAATGAAAGAAACGAACTTTTTAGAAATGATTAGGAATAGTGAAAAATTATTGGGAACCTGGAGTGAAATATGCTAATAGAATTAAAGAATGGTGATATTACAGGAGTTGTAGATACATTTGGTGGTGAACTAATATCTTTCATGGATAAAGAAGGAACGAAATACCTTTGGGAAGGTGATGAAGCTTTTTGGACTGGTAGATCACCACACCTTTTCCCTATTATTGGTACCTTAAAGGATGGTTTTGTTTTAATAAAAGAAAGAGAATTTTCCTTAAATAAACATGGGTTTGCACGAAACAGCGAATTTGAAATTATAGAATCTACAGAAAATGAAGTTACACTTTTATTAAAATCAAGTGAGAATACGAAAGAGTTTTATCCTTACCAGTTTTCATTTTTTGTTACTCATACGTTAACTGAGAAAGGGTTTACAACCACTTATCGTATACTAAATAATGATAATGAAACCATGTATTTTAATATTGGGGGACATGTGGGTGTGAGATGTCCAATTAATCCAGATGAATCTTTTGATAATTATCAGATTGAATTTAATAATAAATTAAGTAATGATTGTTATTTTCCACATGATGATAGCCCAATTAAAAAAGAAAGTGCCATACCTTTCTTTCGTAATGAGAATATACTGAATTTATCACATACTCTTTTTGAAAAAGGTCCAATCATTATTGATAAAATAAATAGTCATGAACTTAAACTTGTAAATAAAAAAAGTAAAAAAGGAATTTTATTTTCCTTTGATGATTTTCCAGTATTGGCACTTTGGACTTTCGGTCAAAAAAAAGCTCCATATATATGCTTAGAGCCGTGGCATGGTTTGCCTGCTATGGAAGATGATAAATGTGAATTAAGTAAAAAACCATATGCTATTGCGGTGGAGCCAAAGAAAGATAAATCATTAACATATTCTTTAGAATTAATAGCTCCTTAGAGTAACTAAAATGGAAAAATCAAATAAACATAATATAGCCGAAAATATTTTTACAATTGCTAAACTTATAATTCGTTAGGTTAGGAGGTTAAATAATAATATGGAAGGTTGCATATACGTGGTACAACCGCTAATAAGAGCAGTTTATCAAAGAAATAGTGAGAATATAGGAACTATACCTGTTAAAATACTATATACTATACCGGTATCTAGTATCCGAATAAAAGCAGTACGAAGTGATTATGTATCAGATTGGATTAATTTAGAGTTATCCTATAATACAGCAGTTGGTACTATTTCATTGCCTGCAGGAAACTGGTATGAATTTCATGTAGAAGCCTTAGATAAAGAAAATAATATAGTAGAAAGTTGTATCATCCCTAAGGTTGGAGTAGGCGAAGTATTCATAACCTGTGGACAATCAAATTCATTAAATTTTGGATATACGTTAACTACAACGAAATATAATAACACTGTTTCCTACGATCCAATCAATAGAAATTGGTTACCATGCCAAGATCCACAACCTTGTGAACCAGGACCTAAGGTTGATATGGGTGACGGTGGTTCCATATGGCCGACTGTAGGAGATGAATTGTCAGAACGCATACATATGCCAATTGGATTTATGGCATCTGGTTGGGGTGGTGCAGCACTTCATGAATTTAAAGAAAATACAGTAAAATACGAAAGATTAAAAAATGCACTTATAAATGCTAGAATGTACGGTTCGAGAGCTGTACTATGGCATCAGGGGGAAACAGATTCTATATTGATGACGGATTTTTCTGCATATAAAGAAATGTTATTAGATCTTATTAAACGCTCTAGAGTTGATGCAGGATTTAATATTACTTGGGTTGTTGCTCAAGCAGCCTATCATCCAAAAGCGGATAGAATGAAGGAAGAAATGATTCGTAGTGCCCAAAAAAGTGTCTGCAATGGTATAGATATATTACCTGGACCGAATAGTGATCTATTACAGGATTCCAATAGAATACAAAATAGTGCACATTTTACCTATGAAGGTTTGATAAGCCACGGTAAACTATGGTCGGAGTGTTTATTTGAGATTATCAATAAAAGTTAGGAGGTTATGCTATGTTATTTGGTGCGCTAGAAGCTGGTGGTACAAAAATGGTGCTAGCAATAGGAAATGAAAATGGAGAAATTTTAGAGCAAAAATCTATACCAACTGAAACTCCAGATAGTACGATTCCTATTATTATAGATTATTTTAAAGAAAAAGATATCAAAGCACTTGGTATTGGTTCTTTTGGTCCTATCGATTTAAATAGAAATTCTGAAACCTATGGGTATATAACTTCAACACCAAAACTTTCCTGGGCAAATTATGATCTGCTTGGAACGATAAAACGTGCTTTAAATATACCGGTAGGCTTTAATACCGATGTAAATGGTTCTGCACTTGGAGAAGCAACCTGGGGAAGTACAAAAGGGCTTGAATCAAGTATTTATATTACCATCGGTACAGGTATCGGGGTTGGAATCTATCAAAATGGTGGTTTACTTAATGGCATGCTACATCCAGAAGCTGGGCACATTCTTTTAAGTAAACATCCTGAAGATGATTTTAATGGAGTTTGTCCTTATCATTCTAATTGCTTTGAGAGTTTAGCATCAGGTCCATCTATTGAAAAGAGATGGGGGAAAAAAGCGAACTTGCTTACAGAGAACGTAAAGGCATGGGAAATAGAGGCGTATTATATTGCACAAGCAATAGTTGCTTATATATTAACAATATCACCACATCGAATCGTTCTTGGTGGAGGGGTTATGCATCAAGAACAACTCTTTCCTATCATACGTAAAAAGGTAACGGAATTACTGAATGGATATGTAAATACAGAACAATTAGAGAATATGGATAACTATATTGTTCCAGCTGCATTACAAGATAATCAAGGTATTATGGGATGTATCCAATTAGCAATATTAGAACTTAGCAATCAAATATAAATGATAAAAAGCAACGATTTGTTTTTGTAAGAAACGAATCGTTGCTTTTTATTTAGAAATTATCTAAGTTTTCAACATTATCTAAGTTTTCAACATTATCTAAGTTTTCAACATTGTCTAAGTTTTCAACATTATTCAAGTTTTCAACCTTTTTAATATCAAAGGTATTATTAATAATAAACCACATTTGGGCAAAAAAATGCATTATGTTCCAGATGGAAGTCCCTTGTAATCCATATCTAGGAACAATTCTTATGATGGTATCAATACTTCTTGCATCCTTAAACCAAACAATATGTAAATCTGGGTCATTATAGAAAAAATATGGTGCTTGTGCTATTTCACTATAAATTATTGGTACACCCATATCAGCGGCCAATTGTACAGCAGCGTCTGAAGTAATCGCATTTGCTACGGTATACCCAGGAATGTATGGAAGCTTCCAGTCGTATCCAATGACTGGTAAACCTTGAAATATTTTATCAGGTGGAATCATAGTTAAGATATAGTTTAGTACTTCTAAGGCTACATTTACCGGAGTTACAGAAGTAGGTGGACCATAAGAATATCCCCAATCATAGGATAAGAATAGTATGCCATCGGTATATTGTGCAATCGTAGTATAATCTATTCTTTCAAAATCCATAGAGGCTCCTTCGATGTTAATCCTTGGAGTAACTGTAACTAAGAATCGATATCCTTCACTTTTTAAGCGTAAACTTATTTTTATTATAAAATTCTCTACAAGTTCCTGATTTTCGGGTTTTAAAAACTGATAATATACATTTAAACCATAATATCCTTTTCTTTTTATAATGTCCATTATATTATCTATTAATCGATCTTGTATATCAGGGCTATTCAAGATTGCGAAAGCAACTTCACTACTACCAACCCCATATTCGGAAATAGTAGACACTAACATCATAGGAGCAACGCCATATGCTTTTGCTGTATTAACAACTTCCTGGTCATCAATATCGATTATTTCACCGTCTATGGTTGCTCTATAATTAAATACAGTAAGGTATGTTAAGAAGGGTAAAGTTTTTCTTAATATATCCATTGAAAAAAACGAATAAGCATATCCACTTGTTGCGAACGTACCAACTTTTTCTGTGTCATAAGAGATAACGATGGTTTCGCCAGGATAAATATATTCTCTGTCTGATAAATATGGGTTATTTCTTAATAGTTGCATGAGAGAAACATTTTGACTTTCTGCAATGCTAGTTAATGTATCACCATCTTGTATGGTATAAGTCTGCAAAGGATATATAATAACAATAGTTTGACCAACAGCTAAATTATCTGGTGTTTGTATACCATTTTCAACAATAAGCCTGTCAACTGGAACATCATAGGTTTCTGCTATTGAGTCAATAGTTTCACCCGACTGCACAATATGTATAATCATTATGTTCCTCTTATAGTTTTATCTATATAAATATATTTCTATTGTTCATTATTATGAATAATAACAGCAGCTAAAACAAGGTAAAATCACTTTGTCACTAATTTTAAGAGAACTAGATATTTATATAGGCAACATGACATATAGCTGTCATGTTATTCAGAATAAAATATGTAAGAAAATAATATATTTATTATGTAGGACACACAAAAACAAGCTAATGAATACGTTATTTATGATTCAACTATGGTTTATTGTCAGATAACTAAAAAGGAGGATTACAAATGATACAAGAAGTTATAAAAAGAGCAGGAGAAATAATTAAGAAAAATTCAGGTGAGGGAACATATTGTTCTATATCTTTGATTGACTTGGATGGCTATCCCACTACCTCAACTATAACAGCGTCACAATCGGATGGAATCAATTGGATTACATTTTGTACAGGGCTTGGTGGGACTAGAACGAACCGTATTGATAACTGTAATCGTGCTAGTATTTGTTTTAATGCAGATGATTATAATATCACCTTGGTTGGAACAATGGAAATTATTACTGATTCAGATGTAAGAAAAGAAATGTGGTATAACGGTTTATATAATCATTTCTCTGGTCCAGAAGATCCGAATTATTGCGTTTTACGCTTTATAACAAAACGCTATAATCTTTTGGTTGATTGGAAGGAAGCTAGTGGAAATTTATAAATAGTTTAGGTAAGGTTGTTACAAATTAGCATATTTACTACTTTGAACGGAACAGATGTATAATAATACTTATACATCTATTCCGTTTGTAACGTTACGTTAGTAACTGCGAAGTTACATTTAAAATTTTTGAAGTATTATACTGAGAATTAAGAGTAACCCATAGCTGTGGTGTAAAATCCATGGTATTCCATATACTGATTCCACTAAGGTTAAATTCTATTACCATGTCTAATATAGCATCAAATGTTCTTGCATCTTTAAACCAAACAAAATGTTCAATACCTTCTGTATAATAGCGATAGTAAGGAGTCACATGATATTCATCAAATCCAAGATCTATACCGATTTCACTTGCTAATGCTAAAGCTTGCCAATTTGCAAGTGCTGTAACAGGAGATTCATCTTCTACATAAGGTAATTCCCAATCATATGCTATTCTTGTATAACCTAAAGAAATTTTTTCAGGGGGCACTTGTGTTAAAACATATTCTACATAACTCCTTAAAAATGGAAGTGTTGTCTGCTCGAAAGCTGGTACATATGCGGATGCCCATGCATAGGATAATAAAATTACACGGTCAGCTACTTGACCTATTTGTGCAATATAAGTGTCGCTATTAGGTTCATTCATTTTAAATTGAAACGTATTTGGTACTAATGTTACATGAACTAGGAATCCTTCACTTTGTAGTACTTCTTTTGTTTTTGCTATTAGATTAACGTAACTTTGTAAATCTTCACGGATGATATGTACAATACCGAAATTAACACCACTAAGCCTTCTTTCTCTTAAGTTATATATAATAGAATTAATCAATTCATTCTGTAATGCTTCATCATTTAAAATTTTATGGGTAATTCCAAAACTTCCTCTTCCTTGCTCCGAAAATGTTGATAACATCATAATTGGTGCTACGCCATATTCTTTTGCTGTTTGAATAATAAATGAATCATTGGGAGCGTCTATTTTAGCAAACGCATTCACTCGGTATCCAGCAATTGTGATATAAGTTAAATAGGGTAATGATTTTTTTAATATGGTGCTATCTATAAAAGAAAAAATATACGAATTCACTTCTAAGGGTTTTTCATTTTTTTCATAACTTATAACTAACTCTTCTCCTATGTTTAAATAATCTCGGTCTCCTAGAAAGGGATTATTTTGCAATAACTGAATGATTGAGATGCCGTTTGCTTCTGCTATACTTTTCCAGGTGTCACCTAATTGTACTTTATAGGTTTGTTTCGGGTATGCTAATAGAACAATCTGCCCGTTAACAATTCTGTAATCAGGTGGAATATTACTATCATATACTATTTTCTGATATGGCAAATTGAATTTTTCTGCTATTGAATAGATTGTATCGCCTGGCTGAACTACATATATTTCCATAATGGTCCTTATATTTAACACTTTGTATTATAATATGGAATACTCAATAAAAAAATGTTAACAAATCCCCTTGCATTCTTTTATTATAAGTGTTATATTAGTTATAGAACAAACATTGTACAGGAGGTAGAAGAATGAACATTAATAAATTCACACAAAAATCCATGCAAGTAGTGCAAGATTGTGAACGAATCGCATATGATCATGGACATCAAGAAATTGACCAAGAGCATTTATTGTATAGCTTAATTGTAGTTGAAGATAGTTTAATTCAAAAGTTATTAAAGAAAATGGACGTTACAATTGAAGTTTTTCTAGCTCAAGTGGAAGGATTACTTAAGAAAAGACCAAAAGTTGTTGGTGGTCAAGTATATATTAGCAATGATTTAAATAAAGTGCTTATTTATGCAGAGAATGAAGCAAAACAGATGGGTGATGAGTATGTTTCTGTGGAGCACTTATTCTTAAGCATGTTAAAACAGCCAAATAAAGAAATAAACGAGTTAGTAAAGAATTTTAGAATAACTAGAGATGGTTTCTTACAAGCGTTAGCCACTGTACGTGGTAATCAAAAGGTAACTAGTGATAATCCAGAAGCTACCTATGATACGTTAGAAAAGTACGGTTCAGATCTTGTAGAAAGAGCGAAAAATCAAAAACTAGATCCTGTCATTGGTAGGGATTCAGAAATTCGTAATGTAATTAGAATTCTTTCTAGAAAAACAAAAAACAATCCAGTATTAATTGGAGAACCAGGTGTTGGTAAAACTACTGTTGTAGAAGGATTGGCACAACGAATTGTACGTGGTGATGTTCCTGATGCATTAAAGAATAAGAAAATATTTGCACTAGATATGGGAGCATTGGTAGCAGGAGCAAAATACCGTGGTGAGTTTGAAGAAAGATTGAAAGCTGTATTAGAAGAAGTTAAGAACAGTGATGGGCAAATTATATTATTTATTGACGAACTTCATACCATTGTAGGTGCGGGTAAAACGGAAGGTGCAATGGATGCTGGTAATATGTTAAAACCAATGCTAGCTCGTGGCGAATTACACTGTATCGGAGCAACTACTTTAAATGAATATCGCATGTATATCGAAAAAGATGCGGCCCTAGAGAGACGTTTCCAACCAGTTTTAGTAGATGAACCAACGGTAGAAGATACCATCTCAATATTAAGAGGGTTAAAAGACCGTTACGAAGTATTTCATGGTGTTAAAATTACAGATAGTGCACTCGTATCTGCAGCAATTCTATCAAACCGTTATATTTCCGACCGTTTCCTACCGGATAAAGCCATTGACTTAGTAGATGAAGCTTGTGCGTTAATCAAAACAGAATTAGATTCTATGCCAACAGAATTAGACGATATAAGCAGGCGTATTATGCAAATGGAAATTGAAGAAGCAGCTCTTAAAAAAGAAACGGATCGTTTAAGTCAGGAACGTTTAGAAGATTTACAAAAAGAGTTAGCAGAATCAAAGGAACAATTTGCATTCGAAAAATCCAAGTGGGATGCCGAAAAATCAGCCGTAGAACGAGTACAGAAATTAAGAGAAGAATTAGAAGTATTAAATAACGAAATAGAGATTGCAGAAAGAAATTATGATTTAAATAAAGCTGCAGAATTAAAGTATGGTACATTACCATCCCTAACAAAACAACTTCAAATAGAAGAAGAAAAGGTTAAGAAAGAAGAACATACTTTAGTTCATGAGAATGTTAGTGAAGAAGAAATCGCTAAAATTGTATCGAGATGGACGGGTATACCAGTTGCAAAATTAACAGAAAGTGAAAGGAAAAAAACACTACACTTAGATACCGAACTTCATAAACGAGTGATTGGGCAAGAAGATGGGGTAGCTAGAGTAACAGACGCAATCTTAAGATCTAAAGCTGGAATAAAAGATCCAACTAAACCTATTGGTTCCTTTCTTTTCCTAGGGCCTACAGGTGTTGGTAAAACAGAACTTGCTAAAGCTTTAGCAGCATCACTTTTTGATAATGAACAAAATATGGTTCGTATTGATATGAGTGAATATATGGAAAAATACTCAGTTTCAAGACTGATCGGAGCACCACCAGGATATGTAGGCTATGACGAAGGTGGACAATTAACAGAGGCCGTTCGGAGAAAACCATATTCAGTCGTGTTATTTGATGAGATTGAAAAAGCACATCCAGATGTATTTAATGTCTTACTACAAGTGTTAGACGATGGAAGAATTACAGATTCACAGGGTAGAACGGTGGATTTTAAAAATACCATATTAATTATGACCTCTAACATTGGTTCTTCCTATCTTTTGGAAGGAATTGATGAGTCTGGTGAGATTTCAATGGAATGTGAGAATTTCGTTATGAATGATTTAAGAAATCATTTTAGACCTGAGTTTTTAAATAGATTAGATGAAATTATTATGTTTAAGCCATTATCAAAAGCAAATATAAGAGATATTATAGAGCTGTTAATTAATGATTTGAACAATCGTCTTGCTGATAAAGAAATAACCATTGAACTTACGGAAAGTGCAAAAGATTTAGTAATAGCTAAAGCATATGACCCTGTTTATGGAGCAAGGCCATTAAAGCGATATTTACAAAAAAATGTGGAAACTTTAAGTGCTAGATTAATTCTATCAGATCAAGTTCATGAACAGGATACGATAGTAATTCATAATGAAGATGGAAGTCTTATTGCAAAAGTCAACAATAATTCTTAATTTAGTAATTAAAATTGCATATTTGTCATAAAAGAAGTGGAATTTCTTATATACTGAATTGGGATTTTATTAATATCTACGATATAAGAAGCTCCACTTTTTTACGTGCTTTTTTCATAAATATCGGATATAATAGCATTAAATATTGCAGAAGCGAAAGGGACCGGAATAATGACGAAGTTAGATGAATTAATTAAAAAGATTACAAAAAAACACATCTACATACAAATGCATAATTATCCTGATCAAGATGCACTAGCTTCTGCATTGGGCTTACAAAGTCTGCTTAATTTTAAGAATATAGACTCTACCATTTGTTTTAATGGTCAAATTGATAAACATAATACGCTAAAAATGATAGAAATGCTCCACATTGAAGTGTTTAATATTAATGACATAAGTATCCAGTCAGATGATGAAATTATCCTAGTGGATGGACAAAAAGGTAATGTAAATATGGAAACCTTGATTGGTGTTGAAATTGCCTGTATCGATCATCATCCCATTCAGGATGTTACTGGATATCGTTTTTATGATATACGTAACGATTATGGTGCATGTTCTACAATTATTGGTGAATACTTTATAGAGAATCACATTCCTATATCCACTTTTGTTGCAACTGGTTTGTTATATGGAATTAAGATGGATACTGGGAATTTATCAAGACGAGTATCATTTTCAGATATTGATGTATTTTGCAATCTATATAAAATAGCCAATATAGATGTGCTACGAGTATTCGAAAATAGTAGTCTTACAAAGTCCGATTTAGTAGCTTATCAGGATGCTATTTCTAATTTAAAAATAGTAGGTAGAATAGGAATTGCAAAAATTGGAGATGATTGTTCTGAAGCAATTATTGGTAGTATATCTGATTTTTTATTAGCTCTAGCTGAAGTTGATGTTACGTTAGTATATTCCTACCGGGTTGGCGGACTTAAGTTTTCAGTTCGTAGTGAATACAAATCTGTGGATGCAGGAAAGGTAATAAAAGAAGCATTAAAAGAGTTAGGTGATGGCGGCGGACATCCAACTATGGCAGCAGGATTTGTACCTAATATAAAAACAAAAGAAGAAGTTTTAAAAGTAGCAGAGTTAGTTGAGAAACGTGTACTTAATATAGTTACAAGTATTGACATAGTGACAAATTGACAGAATTAACGGAATAATTAAGAAATTATACAAAACTCTGGAAAAAGCAATTGACGTATTTTAAGTTAC
The DNA here is from genome assembly GCA_029239975.1 of Anaerocolumna sp. GTDB lineage: Bacteria > Bacillota > Clostridia > Lachnospirales > Lachnospiraceae > Anaerocolumna. The sequence continues at coordinate 18,363 of JARBTX010000011.1, read as the reverse complement.
ATGATATAATACCTTCGGTGCATTTATCTGGATTAGCATCTTGAGCAAAAAAATAGTTGAATAAATTATGATATATTAAGCTCTCTGTCTCAAAAGAACAAGAGCTTTTTTTATGGGTTTTCTCTCTAGTGAGATGAATATCTTTTGCAGATGCTTAGCGGTGATTATGGTTTGTTTTATATGTAATATTTTAAAGTTTAATCGTTACATCGATTATATTCTATCGCCGCAGGATAAAATAATAAAAGGATTTTCAGGTTAAGAAAGGAAACTAGATAAACATGCAAACAGTTAAATTTGAAGAATTAGGAATTATAGAACCGATATTAAAAGCAATCGTAGATATGGGGTTTGAAGAAGCATCTCCAATACAGGCGAATGCCATACCAATTGTATTATCAGGAAAAGATATAGTAGGACAGGCACAAACTGGTACAGGTAAGACAGCAGCCTTTGGTATTCCATTATTACAATCCATTGACCCTAAAGATAAACAATTACAAGCAGTGGTATTATCTCCAACAAGAGAATTAGCAATACAAATAGCAGACGAAATTAGAAAATTAGCAACCTATCTTCATGGAATAAAAGTACTTCCTATCTATGGCGGACAAGAAATTTCAAAACAAATTCGTTCTTTAAAAGCAGGTACACAAATCGTAATCGGTACACCAGGCCGTGTAATGGATCACATGAGAAGAAAAACGGTTAAATTTGATGGTGTTAAAATGATCGTTCTTGATGAAGCAGATGAAATGCTTAACATGGGATTCCGTGAAGATATTGAGACTATCTTAAAGGATGTTCCAGAAGAAAGACAAACGGTATTATTCTCAGCAACAATGCCAAAACCTATTATGGATATTGCAAGAACTTATCAAAAAAGTGCTGAAATAATTAAGGTTGTTAAGAAAGAATTAACCGTTCCAAAGATTGAACAATTTTATTATGAAGTAAAACCAAAGAATAAAGAAGAAGTGTTATGCAGATTAATTGATATGTATGATCCAAAATTATCTTTAGTTTTTTGTAATACAAAAAGACAAGTAGACGAATTGGTATCAGCTCTTCAAGGTAGAGGATATTTTGCAGAAGGTCTACATGGTGACATGAAACAACAACAACGTGACCGTGTAATGAATAGCTTCCGTAATGGTAGAACAGAAATCTTAGTTGCAACGGATGTTGCTGCTAGAGGCATTGACGTTGATGATGTAGAAGCAGTATTTAATTATGATATTCCACAAGATGATGAATACTATGTACATCGTATCGGTAGAACTGGCCGTGCAGGTAGAACTGGTAGAGCATTTACATTAGTTGTTGGTAAGGAATTATATAAATTAAAAGATATCGAAAGATATTGCAAAACGAAAGTTATCGCTCAACCAATACCATCAATGAATGATGTAACAGCTGTAAAAGCTGAAAAAATATTAGATAAAATTAATACAATCATTGCAGAAGAAGATTTAAGCAAGATGATTGAGATTATTGAAGCTCGTGTTAACTCTGAAGATTATACAACACTTGATATTGCAGCAGCATTTCTTAAAATGACAATGGGCGAAGACAATGATCAAATTGAAGAAAAATCAAATACAGAAGATTATGGTGATACTGGTGCAGAAGCAGGAATGGTAAGATTGTTTATAAATATTGGTAAAAAACAAAATACCAGACCAGGTGATATCTTAGGTGCGATTGCAGGTGAAACTGGTATGCCAGGTAAGTTAATCGGAAGCATTGATATGTATGATAAATACACATTTGTTGAAGTTCCTAGAGAATATGCGCACGACGTTATTCAAGTTATGAAGGATGCTAAAATAAAAGGTAAGAGCATAAATATTGAACCAGCAAATAGAAAGTAAGAATGTATTTTTTACTAGATTAGAAATTTAAATGAAACACAAGACGAACCAGTGTGTTTGGATGCATTAATAATGTATTCGAAACATTCGGTTCGTTTTTTATTTAAAATTGTAATTGACAAAAATTGTTATTAGGATACACTGATAATTAGATTCCTTTTTCTAAAACCCGTTAGGAGGTTAGGTTATGAAATTAATAATACATGATTTGGATGAGAAACAAATAGAAAATATAGTTCATAATTCTAGTGATGATTTTATGATGATATCAAATAATCATCCAATTCGGAATTGCATAGGTTGTTTTGGTTGTTGGGTAAAAACGCCAGGGGCTTGTGTTATAAGAGATCAATATGGCGATATGGGTGAGAAGATATCAAAAAGTGATGAAGTTATGATTATTAGTAAATGCTATTTTGGAGGCTTTAGTCCATTTGTAAAAAATGTACTAGATCGCAGTATATCTTATGTCCATCCTTATTTTACAATAAGAAATGGTGAGATGCATCATAAAAGTCGTTATGAAAAACAATTACCATTCACAGTATGGTTTTATGGTACAGATATTACACAGGGTGAAATGAGTACGGCTGAAAAATTAGTAAAGGCAAATGGAATAAATTTAAATGTCTCTAGCATGAAAGTTAACTTCTATAAAAATGTAGAAGAAATGGAGGGTTTACTATGAAAATAGCACTTATATGTGGTAGTCCAAAAGTGAATCAAAGTACATCTGGTTATATTCTTGAGGAACTAAAAAGTTATATTAGTAATGATAATACCATAGTTCAATATAATATTCATAAACCAGAAATAAGCAATCAAGTTATGGATGAGCTATTAAGTTGTGACTCTCTTGTTTTTGCTTTTCCATTATACGTAGACGCTATTCCCACCCATCTACTTAAGGTATTAGTTGATTTTAGTAGCTATGCAAATGCGAAGGTTAAGAAAAATATATTGGTTTATGCCATTGTAAACTGTGGATTTTTCGAAGGGAAACAAAACGAGATTGCAATTGATATAATGAAACATTGGTCAGAAAAAACCGGTTTAACATGGGGGCATGGACTTGGAATTGGTGCAGGTGGAATGCTTTTTTCTGTTAAAAACGTTCCAAATGGACGTGGTCCTAAAAAAGATTTGGGTAATGCACTGTTAGAATTTACTGACTCCATTAACAATCAAAAAGAAAAAGAAACTATATTTGTAAATTTAAATTTTCCTAGGTTTGCTTATATTCAGGCAGCTCACATGGGCTGGAGAGCACAAGCAAAATCCAATGGATTAAAATCAAAAGATTTAAATCAAAAGATTTAAATCTTTTGATTTTAATTGAGAAATTGAATAAGTAAAAACCAACAAGTAGAAACCAATAAGTAGAAACCAATAGTAGTAGCTAATAAGCAGAAATCGATAAGCAGAAATCGATTGGTTAAATGCAGTAACTAATAATCTAATATAATAGGATTAAGTTAGGATTCTGATTACATAATCATTATAGATATCTGTTAAAAATAGAATCTTAAATAATATACTTGACGAATGGAAGAAAAGATAGTATATTATATATAGATAAATTGTAAACAATTAAATGGAAAACAACATAGTTTTTATAAACATACCTAAAGGAGGATATAATTATGGTACATGAATTTTCAATTCAAAATTTTAAAGATGAGGTTATTGAGAATAACGGCTTGGTTCTTGTTGATTTATATGCAACCTGGTGTGGTCCATGTAAGATGCTAGCTCCAATTGTTGAAACCATTGCGGATGAATATACAGAAGTTAAAGTAGGCAAAGTGGATATAGATCAAAATTTAGATTTAGCAACTGAATATGGAGTACGTTCCGTTCCTACCCTATTGATTTTTAAAGATGGTGAATTATTGAATAAATCAGTTGGTCTACAATCAAAAAATCAAATTTTAGAGTTATTAAATATAGGCTAAGGTGGTGTCCGCATGAGTATTTATGATATCGAAGTTACCAATGCTTATGGTGATGTAGTATCCATGAGTGAGTATGAAGGAAAAGTATTGTTAATCATTAACACTGCTACACGTTGTGGTTTTACAAAACAATACGATACATTACAAGATTTATATGAAATGTATAAAGCAGATGGTTTTGAAATACTAGATTTCCCATGTAATCAATTTGCGAATCAGGCCCCAGAAAGCAGTCAAGAAATTGTTACTTTTTGCGATGCAACCTTTGGTATTACTTTTCCAATACATGAGAAAATAGATGTAAATGGAGATAACACACATCCATTATTTCAATTTCTAAAAGCACAAAAAGGGTTCCAAGGATTCCTTGAAGAAGATGAACACTTTTCAGAAAAGTTGGCAAATATAGATCCTAATTATAAGAATACTGCTGATATTAAATGGAACTTCACAAAGTTTTTAGTAGACCGTGAAGGAAATGTAGTTGAAAGGTACGAGCCTACGGATCCAATCTATGATATTGAAGATAAGATCAGGGAACTTTTATAATAAGTAAAAAAATTAAGTTTTATAAATTTGTTCTCTAAAGTAAAAACTAATAAAATAATCTATATAACACATCAACAAGTTTAAAAACCTTACCTTTGGTTTACATTGAAACTTATTGATGTGTTTTTTATTTATATAAGATGACAAGTTTTTAACTTTATTACTAATTGGAATTTGTTGACACCTATATAGACATTGTTATAATAAAGAAGGATGAGTAAATGCACAATTAATTAACAGTTTCAAGGATGTTTAAAGTATACAAATTACTATGATGAAGGATATAGTAAAAAGGATATAGTAATTATTATATTGATACATTTTATAATACTATTATTTTGAATTAATCTATTTAGCAGAGGGTAAACTATGACTAAGAATATGACAGTGGGAAATACTTGGAAGCATTTAATATCATTTGCAATACCAATGATATTAGGTAACTTATTTCAATTAACATATAACGCGGTTGATTCCATTATTGTTGGAAGATTTGCAGGTGAAAATGCATTAGCAGCAGTAGGAACAGCCAATCCAATTATGAATATTATTATATTTTTTATTATTGGAATCTGCATGGGTGCTTCCGTATTAATGAGTGAGTTTTATGGAGCTGGAGAAGTTAATAAGTTGAAGAAAGAAATAGCTACCACCATATCAATTGGTAGTATATTTACTATATTAATCACTTTTATTTGTTTTCTATTAGTAAAACCAATTCTTAAATTAATTCACACACCAAATGAAATTTTAACGGACGCAACCACTTACTTACGCATTATCTTTTTAGGATTAATTTTTACATTTTTATATAATGTGTTTGCTGCCACGTTACGTAGTATTGGTGATTCAAAAACCCCAATTTATTTTCTTATGATATCTGCAGTTATAAATGCTGGTTTGGATTATATATTTATAGCTAAGTTTCATTATGGGGTTGTTGGAGCTGCTTATGCTACTATCATTGCAGAAGCCGTATCATCTATTTTGTGTATTGGTTATACTTATATTAAGGTACCTATGCTTCGTTTAAAGTATAGTGATTTACATTTTGAACGTTCTATGGCATTAAAAACGATAAGTTATAGTTGGTATACATCTATGCAACAGACGGTACTATATGTTGGTAAGGTGATGGTACAGAGTGCAGTTAACCCATTAGGCATAAGTGCAATAGCTACATTCAATGCCGTAAATCGAGTGGATGATTTTGCTTTTATGCCAGAGCAAAGCATCTCGCATAGTATGACAACTTTTATTGCCCAGAACCGTGGTGCCAAACAGGATGAACGAATAAAAAATGGATTTCGTGTAGGTATGAGAATAGAAACCATCTATTGGGGAATTTTATTTTTAGTGGTATTCTTTGGAGCCACTTCCATTATGAAGTTATTTGTTACAGATAAAGATATATCCGTAGTAACTTTGGGTACCAATTATCTACAAGCAATGGCATTCTTTTATCTGTTACCAGCATACACCAACGGGATACAAGGGTATTTTAGGGGCATGGGTAAATTAAATGTAACCTTAGCAGCAACTGTAATACAAATGATTACCAGAGTTTTATTTTCGTACATATTAGCACCGAGTTTGGGAATTAAGGGGATTGCATATGCATGTTTTCTTGGATGGACGGCTATGCTATTATTTGAAGTGCCATTTTATTTTTGGTTTCAATGGAAAAATAGAAACGCACAGTAAAATGCACTATAAATTGTGCATTGATTTAGCATAAAAAGTGTTTTTGTATCTTGTATTACATTCAAAATGTGTTATAATTAAGTTGCAAATTTTACTATGAAAGGATGGGCAAATATTGTGTTTATCAATGAAGTTAAGGATAATTTAGTTAATAACATAATCCCATTTTGGAAAAACCTTAAGGATGACGAAAATGGTGGCTATTATGGATTTTTAGATTTTAACTTGGAATTGCACAAAAAGGCAATAAAAGGTGTTATATTAAATAGTCGTATTCTTTGGTTCTTTACCAATGCTTACACTACATTAAATGATAAGGAATGTTTGGATTATGCAACACATGCATATGAATTTTTAAAGAATCATTGCTTAGATAAGGAGTATGGTGGGGTATACTGGTCAATGACTTACGATGGAACACCAGAAGATACAACAAAGCATACTTATAATCAAGCATTTGCAATTTACGCATTATCTTCCTATTATGGTGCTACAAAAGATGAAGAGGCATTAAAAATTGCTTATGATTTATACAATTTAATAGAAGCAAAATGTAAAGACAATGTAGGATATTTAGAAGCATTTGACCGTACATTTGAGCCAGTAGATAACGATAAACTTTCTGAAAATGGCCTAATGGCTAGTAAGACAATGAATACATTATTACATGTATTTGAAGCTTATACAGAATTATATCGTGTAGATAAAAATGAAAAAGTTGCCGATAATTTAAGATGGATGATGGATCAATTTGCTGATGTTTTATATAATCCAGAACGTAGAATACTTGAGGTATTCTTTGATGAGAATATGAAAACATTATCCGACCTTAACTCCTATGGACATGATATTGAAGCTTCCTGGTTAATCGACCGTGGATGTGAAGTTCTTGGTGATAAAGCTTATACTGAAAAGATGCTTAACGTAACAAATGCGTTAAGAGAACACATCTTAGAAGAAGGCTTTGATGGAAATTCATTAAATAATGAATGTTTTAAAGGCGAAGTTGATACGACTAAGATCTGGTGGGTAGAAGCAGAAGCAATCTTAGGATACATCAACGGTTATCAATTAGATTCCAGCAAAACAGAATACATTGAAGCTGCATCAAAGATTTGGAATTTTACAAGAGATTATATGATTGACAAACGTCCAGGTTCTGAATGGTTCTATGATCTTGATAAAAATGGAACACCAATAAGTAAGAAAGAAATCGTTGGACCTTGGAAATGCCCATATCACAACGGAAGAATGTGCTTTGAAGTAATTAAGAGAAATGTAGACTGGTAAGAAATCAAGAAAGGCTAGGAAAACTATGCATCCAAGATATCAAGTTGAATTAGAAAAATACAATAAATTAATCAATCAGAAAAACGAAGTTAGCCCATTTTATAATGGTATTTATGATCGTTATGTAAATCCTGTTTTAACAAGAGACCACATTCCAGTATTCTGGAAATATGATTTAAACGAAGAGACAAACCCACACTTTATGGAACGTCTTGGAGTAAATGCTGTATTTAATTCAGGAGCAATTGAATTAAACGGTAAATACTACTTAGTAGCTCGTATTGAAGGTAATGATAGAAAATCTTTCTTTGGTGTTGCTGAAAGTGATAGTCCAGTGGACGGATTTAAATTCTGGGATTATCCAATTCTTTTACCAGATACTTGCAAAGATGAAACCAACGTATATGATATGAGACTTACAAAACATGAAGATGGTTACATCTATGGTGTATTCTGTTCTGAAAGCAAAGATTATACGACAGGTGATTTATCTGCAGCAAAAGCAGAAGCTGGTATTGTTCGTACAAAAGACTTAAAGACTTGGGAAAGATTAAATAACTTAAAGACTTTAAGAAGCCCACAACAAAGAAATGTTGTATTACATCCAGAATTCATCAATGGAAAATATGCGTTCTATACAAGACCAATGGATGACTTTATTAATACAGGTTCCGGCGGCGGTGTAGGTTTTGGTTTATGTGATGATATTACTAACGCTGTCATTGATGAAGAAATCATTACTAGTCAAAGAAAATACCACACCATCACAGAAGCAAAAAATGGTGCAGGAGCTGTTCCAATTAAAACAGATAAAGGTTGGATTCATATTGCTCATGGCGTTAGAAATACTGCAGCTGGTTTAAGATATGTTATCTATGTATTTGCAACATCTTTAGAAGATCCAACAAAAGTAATTGCTGAACCATCTGGATTCTTTATTGCACCTCTTGCAGGTGAAAGAGTTGGTGACGTATCTAACGTAGTATTCACAAACGGTGCAATCGCAAGAGATAATGGTGAATTATATATTTACTATGCATCTTCTGATACGAGACTTCATGTTGCAGCTACAACCATCCAGAAGTTAGTAGATTATACCTTCAACACTCCAGTTGATCCACTTCGTTCCGTAGAGTGCGTACAACAAAGATGTGATTTTATTGCTAAGAATTTAGAATTACTGAATAAATAAAATCATACTAATTAAATATGAGTTATAGATAGAATATTATTATTGATTCATTTTAACTAAAGTGAAATGGGACTTGTCAAAATTATTAACTTATGGTGATATAGAAGAACATATAAGTTAACTATTTTGTACATAGTCCCTTTATTTTATTTTTTATAAAATAAATTTTAAAACATTTTATCATGTATTGAAAAAATACTTATTTATTGGTAAAATTTACTTGTAACAAAATACTAAGGAGGAAGAGAAGAGTATGAATATTGATGACTTAATAAAATTTTTTAATGATACAAATCAACATGTATTTATTGAAGCAGAAGCAAAACCGGGTAGAATGAGTAATTTTATAACTGAATATAATACGTATTATGGAAATCCAACAGTTTCGATGAGTACAGACGGTATAATAGTATTAAAGGATGATGCAAATAAGTGGGGACTTGAATTAAGAGTATATTTTTATGATAAGACTAATATACCTCAAGGATATCATGTGACACATAACGATCAGTATAGAGATAATTATAATTATCGAATTAATAGCGTAGATGTAGTAGATGCACTATTTAAAAAAGGATTTAAAATCGGCCTAAATTAAATAAATCAAAAACAGCAACGATACTTAGGGAATATCGTTGCTGTTTTTCGTTAGGGATAACTATTATATGTAAAACTTTAATATATATAACGGGGAATTATATATATTAAAAGCGACTAGCATAGGGGGTACTTCTTATGCAAAGTATCTTTCTAATAAGCCTTTAAATGCTTTGCCATGTCTAGCTTCGTCTTTTGCCATTTCGTGTACAGTATCATGAATTGCATCAAGATCAGCAGCTTTTGCACGTTTTGCTAAATCAAATTTACCAGCAGTAGCACCATTTTCAGCAGCTACTCTTAATTCAAGGTTTTTCTTTGTGCTGTTAGTAACTACTTCGCCGAGTAATTCAGCGAATTTTGCGGCATGTTCTGCTTCTTCATATGCTGCTTTTTCATAGTATAATCCGATTTCAGGATATCCTTCTCTATGAGCCACTCTTGCCATAGCTAAATACATACCAACTTCACAACATTCACCAGAAAAATTATCTCTTAAATCTTTAAGAATATCTTCGCTAACTCCTTGAGCAATGCCTACAACGTGCTCAGTTGCCCATCCTAATTCTCCTGCTTGCTCAGTAAATTTTTCTGCCTTTGCTTTACAGATTGGACATTGATCTGGTGCAGAATCTCCTTCATGAACATAACCACAAACTTGACATACGAATTTTTTCATTTTTGTTATTCTCCTTTATATTTGAAATTTGAAATTAATAATAGTAATGATTACTGTTATTATATTATAGTAAATGATTCCATTTGTCAATACTTAATTTAAAAAATTTACTATATTTTTATATGATAATTGTAAAGAATAATATTCTATCTAAAAGATTAAAAAAGGAATTGAATGAAACAATGAAATGAGTGAAATAAAGAAATGAACAAAATAATGTGATTAGTGAAATAAAGAAATGAGTGAAGTAAAGAAATGAACAAAATAAAGATATGAGTGAAATAAAGACAATGATCAAAATAAAGGCAATCATCGAGATAAAGAAAGAAAGAAATAAAAGAAGGAAATGAAAAAATGTAAATGAAAGAACGAAATATAAGAACTAAAATATAGAATAAAATTTATAAAAGAATTATATGAATGAATAACAATAGTAAATCATTATATCAAATGGTGTAGGATAAGTGGATATAGTATTATCATATATATGAATGTAATAAAAAACCAAGAAATTCTTCTTGGTTTTTAGGAAGGTACATATTAAGCTTTCATAATTATCTTTTACAGTTTGCACAATGACCATAGAAAAAAGTTGAATGTCCTTTGATTTCACCATTAAAATTCGCAGAGGCGATTAAATTAATATGATCAAGAGCACCCGGTGCTAACTCAATATCTTGTACACAGGAACATGCTGTACATACAAAATGATAATGTGGTTTGGGGTTCCCATCGAACCTGTCACTCCCTGTTCCATGGGATATCTTTATTATCTCACCTTGATCTACTAGAAGATTTAAGTTACGATATACTGTTCCAAGGCTTATATTCGGATTTGTTTCTCGTATACTCATATAAATCATATCCGCAGTGGGATGTTCTTTTGTATTTGCCAAATATTCTTTAATTGTTTCTCGTTGGCGGCTAAACTTTAAATTAGACATATATCACCTCCGATAATAGTAATCATTATTAATATAACAGAGTATTTTTGTAAAGTCAAGAAAAAGCGAAAGAAAGAGCTAATTATATCAATTATTCATTGCTTCTAACAATGAGTAGACCGATATAATTAGCTCTTTCATGTATCGTTAGATTTATTAATAAGTTTTATATATATACATTTCATACTTATACTTATAACTATTATAAAGGCATAGCGGCCACAAATTCATACATTAATATAAAGTGACATGCGCTACCACCTAAACAGAATAAGTGAAAAATTTCATGAGAACCAAAATTTTTATGCTTATTATTAAAAATCGGAAGTTTCAAAGCATAAATCACACCACCTACGGTATATATAATACCACCAGCTAACAACCAGTTAAATGCTGCACTTGGTAGTGCGTTAAGTAATGGTGAAAAGGCTAATACACAAGTCCATCCCATTGCAATATAAATAATAGAAGATACCCACTTTGGACAATATACCCAAAAGGCTTTTAAGCCCATTCCAAGCAGTGCCATTCCCCAAATAATCAATAATAAGGTTATGCCAACTTTACCACCTAAAACAATCAAACATACTGGAGTATAGGTTCCAGCGATCAATATAAAAATCATCATATGATCAAATTTTTTAAGTCGTTTGTTAATCTTGTCAGTTAAATCAAAAGTATGATATACTGTGCTTGCAGTATATAAAAGAATCATACTAATAGCAAAAATACCAAGTGAAATAAAATGTACACTGTCAGGTGCTTTTGATGCTTTGATTAACAATGGTAATGTTGAAAATAAAGCCATCAACATTCCTATAAAATGGGTAATTGCACTACCCGGATCTTTTGGTTTCATAACGTTTTTTGCCATAATGAATCAATCCTTTCTTTTTAATTATTTTTATTTATTATTTGTAAAATAATGAAAATCATTATGTATTAGAGATGGTAATTACATGAAGTAGTAATCAAAACTACATGTGCTATATTGATATACTACATCATGTAGATTTAAAATGCAAGGGGTAATTTTAATTTTTTGTCAGGTAAATAATGCCAATTTTATATATCAAAATTCTATGTATTTTTATATAAAGGTATTTTAAATGTTGCCCCTTAGGGCAACTGAAGCTAGAAAATCCTTACTGTATAAGCAGTTTGATAAATATATAGTTTCGTAAATGCCTATTAAGTAAGTTAGAGTGAAAGGAGAATTATATGGATATTAATGTAGGAGATGTAATCAAATTAAAAAAACAACATCCTTGTGGTAGTAGTCTTTGGGAGGTACTTCGAGTTGGAATGGATTTTCGTTTGAAATGCCAAGGTTGCGGACACCAAGTTATGATACCTAGAAAATTAGTGGAAAAGAATATTAGACAAATCACAAAAAAGGAAAATATTCAATAGAAAAAAGCTTTTGGAACGGTGTGAAACACGTAATCCAAAAGCTTTTAGTTTTATCTAGTTAAATGAGTTTTAGTTAATTTATTTTAAATAAAAAGGATTTACTTAATTCCTAATTCCATTTTAGCAAGCTGGATACATCCCATTATACCTTGGTTATCATTTAAAGCGGCAGGAACAATATAGTCATCTAAATTTTCAAGTTCAGGAGTTTTAACATAACCATTTAATAGTTCTTTTACCTTATTTCGAATAAGTGGGAAGAGTTGTTCCTGGTGCATCACTCCACCACCTAGAACAATTCGATGTGGAGATAATACTAAAATATAATTTACAATGGCTTGCGCTAAGTAATATGCTTCCATTTCCCATACTTCATTGTTATCTTTTAATTGATCTGCTTTTTTACCCCAACGTTTTTCAATAGATGGGCCAGATGCTAACCCTTCAAAACAATTTGGATGATAAGGACATACACCTAAAAAGGAATCATTTTCATGTTTATTTAATAAGATATGACCACCTTCAGGATGAAGCATGCCATGTAGCAGGCTACCGTTTTGGTATACACCTATTCCAATTCCAGTACCTATTGTAATGTAGATACTAAAAGCAACATCTCTTGTACTACCCCAAGTTGCTTCTCCTAATGCAGACCCGTTTACATCCGTATCAAAACCAATTGGAACCTGCAGAGCTTCTTTTATTGTACCAACAATATTATAGTTTGCCCATGATAACTTTGGAGTTGACGTAATAAATCCATACGTAGCAGATTGTCTATTTAAATCAATCGGTCCAAATGAGCCAATACCTAATGCTTTTATTTCTTTCGTTTTAAAATAATCAATAATTTTTGGCATGGTTATATCAGGAGTTTCTGTCGGTATGGATGTCTGTTCTAATATTTCACCGTGTTCATTTCCAATTGCTAGAACCATTTTAGTTCCACCAGCTTCCAGTGCACCAAATATCATTTATATGTACCTCCATAATTTGTTTTCATTTAGAATGAATAAAAGTTTAAGGCTGTAGTAGCGTTAAAAAAGAAAAACAATTATTCATTTTTATATACCCTATCATTGATGTAAAATTAAATGTAATTTTAAATAGTAATATAGGAATGATTTAATCTTATTTTACCCTAAATTCATAAAAAAATATAGAATGAAATAGAAGAAATATTAGTACTTTTATTGAAGAAATAATTTTTTGTGTTATACTTTTTTTAAGCTTATTAGTAATCAATCTTTTCTAAGTTTAAGACTTGAATTTTTGGGAAACCAAAAGAGATATCAAAGGAGATATGTAAAGATGAGATATGTACAAACTGAAATTAGGAACAATCTGGATCCATTGGTTGAAAAACCTGCAATGCTAACAGGTTATATACCTGACAATACCATTGAAGTAGATATGAGAAGGGTTCATCCTGCTGTTCTTGTTTTACCAGGTGGTGGTTATGGATTTACTTCAAGTAGGGAAAATGAAGCCATAGCACTTAAGTTTATATCAGAAGGTATCTGTGCTTTTGTATTAAATTATCATGTTGCACCAGTGAGATTTCCGCAAGCTTTATGTGAAGCGCTATTATCTATAAAATACATCAGAGAGCATGCAGAAGAATACAACATTGATCCGGATAATATCAGTGTATGTGGTTTTTCCGCAGGTGGGCACTTGGCAGCATCTACAGGGGTGCATTGGAATAACTCTTATATAAAAGAGATACTTGGTGATAAAGCGTATGGAATTAATCCAAACCGTTTAATATTAGCATATCCGGTAATCACCAGTGGTGAATTTGCACATCGTGGCTCTTTTGAAAACCTATTAGGTGAAGAGAATGAATCAGAGAAATTACTTGAACTTAATAGTTTAGAAAAACAAGTAAGCAAGGATACTCCAATTACTTTCTTATGGCATACTTATGAAGATGATTTAGTACCTGTTCAAAATTCAATGTTATTTGCAACTGCTTTAATGGAACATAAAATACCTACTGAACTACATATCTATCGCAGAGGATGGCATGGTTTGTCTCTAGGCAATCATTTAGTTTACGGAGATTGGAAATATGGACAAAATCATGTAACTTCTGATTGGATTGATATGGCGATTCGTTTTATTTATGATTAAATTTAATTTTATTATAATATGAAACGAATAAATTCTGAATGGCTAAAAATATAATATAAAATATTAGTTAAAAACAAGGGAAAATAAACCCTTGTTTTTCTATTTTAAGAGAAAATATCATCTATACTATAATTATTATATATAGGAATACACATATTGTAATAGTTTCTGACATTGACAAAGTATTATAGTTATTGTAAAATATTAATAAATTAAGATATATGTAAAATAATTTAGTATGCACTAAAGTATTTTAAAGCGCTATTTACATGTTTAAAATACTCTAAAGTATCGTGCAATATGTATAAATTAATTTAGAATATCCTAAAGTATACGGAGGTATAGTATGAACAAGTTAGTTATTAATGTAGGTAACAAAAAGTCCAAAATTGACAAGGATATCTATGGACATTTTTCAGAGCATCTTGGAAGATGTATCTATGAAGGTTTATATGTTGGAGAAGATTCTAAAATACCAAATAAAAATGGTATGAGAACAGATGTAGTGGAAGCCTTAAAGGAATTAAAGATACCACAACTTCGCTGGCCAGGTGGATGTTTTGCAGATGAATACCACTGGAAGGATGGAATTGGACCAAAAGAAAATCGTAAACGTATGATTAATACTCACTGGGGTGGTGTAGTAGAAGATAATAGTTTTGGTACACATGAATTCTTGGAATTATGTGAACAAGTTGATTGTGAGCCTTACATAGCTGGTAATTTAGGTAGTGGAACTGTACAAGAAATGTCTGAGTGGGTGGAATACATGACCTTTGAAGGCGTATCCCCTATGGCTGATTTAAGAACAAAAAACGGTAAAAATGATCCTTGGAAGGTTAGATTATTTGGTGTAGGTAATGAAAATTGGGGTTGCGGTGGAAATATGACTCCAGAGTATTATGCCAATGAATATAGAAGATATCAGACTTATTGTCGTAATTATGGTGGCAATAAATTATTTAAAGTTGCATGTGGCCCAAATAGCGATGATTACAATTGGTGTGATACTGTCATGAGAATTGCACATCCATATATGGATGGGTTATCACTACATTATTATACAATTGAGAAAACTTGGGAAGATAAAGGTTCTGCAACAGAATTTGATATTGAAGGTTGGTACAAGACCTTAAAGCACACTCTTTTTATGGAAGAACTTGTAACCAGACATTCAGAAATCATGGATCGTTATGATCCAAAGAAACGTATAGCATTAGCTGTAGATGAATGGGGTTGTTGGCATAATGTTGAACCTGGTACAAATCCAGGATTTTTATATCAACAAAATACCATGAGAGATGCGTTGGTAGCTGGTATTAACTTAAACATTTTTAATAAACATAGTGACCGTGTAAGAATTGCAAATATAGCACAATTAGTAAACGTATTACAATCTGTTATCTTAACAGAAGGCGAAAAGATGTTGTTAACACCTACATACCATGTATTTAATATGTATAAGTGTCATCAAGATGCAACTCTTGTAGATAGTTTTGTTGAAGTAAATGAAATTGGTGTAGATGAAATTAAAGTTCAAAATTTACATGAATCAGCTTCTATTGATGAGAATGGCAACTTAAATATTACAATTAATAATCTTTCAGCAACAGACGCTTATGATATTACTAGCACCATTTTAGATATGAAAGTAACATCTGTGAAAGGTGAAATACTTACAAATAAGATGAATGCTCATAATACGTTTGATAATCCAAATGTAGTACAAACTGAAGTTTTTACAGATTTTAAGATAACTGAAAAAGGTGTTGATTTTACAATCCCACCATGTAGTGTTATTCATTTAACTGTAAAGTAGAAGATAAAAATTATATAGGAGCTGTTTTACATTTTTTATACTATATTATTTGCATTCATAAAGCAGTATAATGTGGTATATGAAATGAAACAGCTCCTATTTTAATTTGTTTGATTCTAATTTCGTTGACTTGATATACTAGAAAGGACATACGATTAACATGCAAGAAACAGGAAATAAAAAGTTTTGTAAAAAGTGTCTTTTAAGTGAAATGGATGAAGGAACTTATTTTCATAATCTCTATGAATACATTAAAGGGCTGGATGAAGACATAAAAGCAGAACAAAAGGAATATGAACGTAGATTATCGCTTTGTAAAGAATGTGATAATCTAATTGATGGTATGTGTAGAATATGCGGTTGCTTTGTTGAACTTCGAGCTGTGATAGCAACAAATTATTGCCCGAACATGGATAAAAAGTGGTAATAGATAAAAAATAGTAATAAACAAGAACAACAATTTATAAATGTATTAATTTTTTCATCGTACATATCATAATAGAATAGGAATGAACAAGTTTGTTCTTGCATATTTCATATAAAGAGAAACTGTTTATTATAAACACAGTATCATTTTATAGAAAGGGTATTTCGATGGATTATTTTAAAGATGTGTTTATAGATCGAGGTATGAATCGTATCTATGCAGAATATTTATCAGGTGGAATTTTAATTATACTAATTTTAATTTTATGTGTAGTGGTTAACCTTATTGTAAGGAAGATAATATTAAAATTATTAACAAAGTATATCGAACATAGTAAATACCAATGGGATAATATAATGCTTAAAAGGCGTGTTTTTCATAGGCTTGCACATATTGTTCCTGCTATTATTGTGTATAATTTTGCACCAGCATTTAAGTATTATGCAGTGTTTATCCATAGAATTGTATTGGCTTACATTTTCATTATAATAACATTTATCATAGATGCATTACTTGATGCATTTAATGATATATATAAAACCTATCCGATATCAAAAGTCCGCCCAATTAAAGGATTAATACAAATCGTAAAAATTGTTTTATATATTATTGTAGGAATTATAACTATAGCGAATCTTATGGGTGAGAGGCCTTTAGCATTACTTAGCGGAATCGGAGCATTGACTGCTGTATTCTCCTTAGTATTCAAGGATTCCATATTAGGTTTTGTAGCGGGTATTCAATTTACCAGTAACAATATGTTACGTATCGGAGATTGGATTGAAATGTCAAAGTACGGTGCAGACGGAGAAGTAATTGAAGTTACCCTTAATACAGTTAAGGTTCAAAATTTTGATAAAACCATAGTAACAATACCAGCGTATACCTTGGTCTCTGATTCTTTTAAGAATTGGAGGGGTATGCAGGAATCTGGTGGAAGAAGAATAAAACGTCCTATTTATATTGATACTGCCAGCATCAAGTTTTGTAGTCAAGAAATGATTGAAAAGTTTAAAAAAATACACTATTTAACGGATTATATCCTTGAGAAGGAAGCTGAGCTTAAAAAATATAATGAAGAGAACTCCTTAGAAGATGATTTACTTATTAATGGGAGACACCTTACGAATATAGGTACATTCCGAACCTATATTCAAAATTATGTGTCTGATTATCCAGGAATACACAAAGGAATGAACAAAATCGTTAGGCAACTACAACCGAATGAATATGGGTTA
Organism: Anaerocolumna sp.; assembly: GCA_029239975.1. Classification (GTDB taxonomy): domain Bacteria; phylum Bacillota; class Clostridia; order Lachnospirales; family Lachnospiraceae; genus Anaerocolumna. The sequence goes on along the minus strand of JARBTX010000011.1, from coordinate 546 downwards.
CCACTTGAAATATATGCATTTACTGATAGTACCGATTGGGCGAATTATGAAAGAATTCAAGCAGATTTATTTGATCATATATTAGCAGTAGCAGGAGAATTTGAATTAAGAGTATTCCAAAATCCAACTGGTTACGACTTAAGGAACATAAGGAATTAATACTGGTATTCTGGTTTGGTTTATGTTATAAATAATTTGCGAAACGATTTTAAAGGAGATTATTATGGATTTTATGGAATGTATTAAATCAAGAAGAAGCGTTCGAAAATATAAATCAGATAAAGTGCCAATGGAATGTATTAGGAAAGCAGTAGAAGCTGCATCCTTTGCTCCTTCTTGGAAGAACTCTCAAGTGACTCGCTATTATGCTGTTACAACAGAAGAGATAAAAGAAAAAGTAGCAGATTTTGTACCTAGCTTTAACCAACCTGCCATAAAAAGTGCTCCAGTACTTATGGTTGTTACAGTGATTAAACAACGATCTGGTTACAATAGAGAAGGTCAAGCGGATACATCAAAAGGTGACGGATGGCAAATGTATGATTG
>JARBTX010000106.1 GCA_029239975.1 Anaerocolumna sp. | reverse complement strand
TGGATAAAAATGTTATAGAAATTAAGAAAAAAATATGGTCTTCAGATGATAAAAATGGGATTTGAGTTAATTGATATTGTAAATAAATTTAAATTATTTTTTAAGTATGAAAATATAAGTATCCATATTAAGAATATATCAAGCGAATAGTTTTGTCAATCACAAATTTTAAGTATTGGAGGATTTTAGTGTGCAAAGTAATATTGAAGTAAAACCTAGTATATATGTTAAAGCATTAAATGAAGTAGGTGCAGATAAATTAGATAAAGTTCTTGAAGCAATGGATTATTGTCTTGAAGATATATATGATAATTTACGTAATCCCATGAACGTATCTTGACAGTCTTTATGTCAGAATTAATTACTATAGTTGATAGGTTACAAGCTGAATATGATAAGAAACATTATAATCCGGACGTGGAATATCTAAAGAAACATCCTGAAACTGATATATTTAAATCAAACGATTAGAGTAGTGGAGGAATACAATGTCAAGAAAATGTACTTTTAAAGCTTGTGATTTATACGATGGTGAAACTACATTATTAGATGGTACAAAAATCACCATTGAAAATAGTATTATTCGTAAAATTAATGATGCTGACGTTTATGGACTACGTGATATCATGTTAAATCAATGTGATATTGCTGAAATACGTAAATCTGATAGTGATGTATTAGTTATAACTACAGATACAAGGGTATTTGGTAACATTGAAGATGTAGAAAAGGAGTGGAGTAAAGACATAGGAAAACAGGTTGTATTAATGCCTTATTATTACGAGACACACAACATTTTTACTCAAATGTTTGATAAGTTAAATAAGATTGAAAAAGAATTAGAGACTATTAAAAATGAGAAGGAGATTAACTAATTATGAATAAAGGAATTGTTAAGTTTTTCGATATTAAAAAGGGTTGGGGATTTATTAATTTTGATGGAAAAGATGTATTCGTACATCATAGCGGAATTTTGGCAGATGGATTTAAGAAATTGACTGAAGGTGAGAGAGTGATGTTTGATATAAGCCAGTCACCCAAGGGATTAATGGCTATTAACGTAACTAAGGCTGAATAAGACTATGTATTGAAGAGCATCAATTTAATCATGATATAACAGGTATATTTAGTTATAGGTATTCACATTTTACCCTTATTGGTATATAATTGTTAATTATAATCAAGAGAGGGAAAAAAATGAATGATAAAAATAATAAAACAATAATTGGTACAAGCGTAGAACTTGCAACTAAATATACCAATGAAACTTTTACCAAAAAGAGTAAAGGAAATAGTGTTCCCGATATTAGGGATATTATTGGTAAAATTGAAAAAGAAAAAAGAAAACAAGAATAGAATGGAGTGGTACTTATTATTGATATTCAAATGATTTTAAATCAAATATTTAATATATTAGAATATTTTGTTCCTGGCTTTATATTTATAACATTCTTTAATAAATTAACATCGAGAAATGGTGATAAAAGCTATCAGGTAATATGGTTTATTATTATGAGTTTCTTGATTAAACAATTTTTTATAGTACTTCATGGATATATATTTATTAGTAGATCATTTTCATTAGGTGAACGAGTTTTAATATGTTCTTTTGGTGCATTGTTATTATCTATTGCGTGTGTGTATATATCAGAGAGAAAATGGTTTAATCGATTTATGATATTTATTAATAATAAATCTGTACATAGTGATATTTGGCATGATATTATTGATTATGATAATGGTACTGCATTAAGAATTGTATGTGATAAAGAGAATATTATTTATAGTGGTACTCTAGATTGTCATGAGGAAAAAGGAAACGATTCTTGGTTTGTTTTAAAAGATTATGTGATTGAATATATAGATGGTAAGTCTGTAGATTCAAGAAAAATATCAAGTAATACAAAAATAGCTGTAAATTTGAAATCTGTTGATAGAATAGAATTGTATTATACGAATAATGAAAAAAAATCATTGTTGAAAAGGTTGTTACAGATAATATCTCAAATAAAAATATATAAAGTGCTAACAAAATAATAAATGTTAGTGCTTTTTTGTTGCACAAAAATATAAATATATGTAGACTTGTGAAAGGGGTGAAAACTAACAATGTTAAATGAAAAGAAGATTAACGTAATTGAAATGATTGCCACTGGAGACTTTACAATATCGGAAGCTATGGCAAAAGTGGGAATGGACAGAACAACTTATTATAAATGGAAACAAGATGTAGAGTTTATGGCTGAGCTCAACAATCGACTACAAGATATGAAAACCCAAGCAAGCAAAGACTTTGTTAGTAGATTACCGAAAGCATTAGAAGAGTATTGGAAAATTTGTCTTTCTTCCACAGATGTTAGAACAAAAGAGAAAGCTCTATCTTACTGGATTGATAGAAGTTTAGGTAGAATCGGCAATATTCAGGCAGAAGAAGGTAGAAATGAAGATGATATTAACATTGAGGATATATTATCAAACATAGTTAAAATAAATAATAAATCTGCATAAACATAAATAGTTATCCTAATTGGATAGTATAGTTAAAATAATAGAAATATGGTAACGAATGAAAAATGTATTCATAACTTAAAGGTTTTGAATAAGGCATTGACAAACATTTAATAATACAGTATAATCGTACTTAGGTAGTAGTCAAAACTTATATTCAAAACGATTAAGGAGTGATGGCATGATATACGGTTACTGTAGAGTATCTACTAGAGGTCAGTTAGATGGTAATAGTATAGAAGAGCAAACAGACAAGATTAAATCAAGATATACAGATGCAGAGATAATAGTTGAGAGTTATAGCGGTGCTAAAGATCGACCTATATTTAATAGTGTTATCAATAAGCTACAGTCTGGTGATACATTGGTTGTCACTAAGCTAGATAGATTTTGTAGGACTACTAAGGAAGGACTGGGGTATATTGATAAGCTAAGAGATAAGGGTGTATCAGTCCATATAATGAACATGGGATTAATAGAAGATACTGCAATGGGTAGATTAATAGTTACTAATCTGTTAGCATTTGCAGAATTTGAACGATCAATGATTGTAGAACGTACACAGTCAGGCAAGGCTATAGCACGTACTAAGAATGGATTTAAAGAGGGCAGACCTAAAGAGTATACACAGACTCAACTTGATTATGCTGTTAAATTATTAGAGACAAACAGTTATAAGCAAGTAGAAGAGATGACTAAGATTAGTAAATCAACATTACAAAGAGCAAAGAGAGAAAGAATATGATAAATTTAAAAATAATTAGCATATCATTTGAAATGATGTGCTTTTTTATTGCTCAAAATATCAAGTAGGGGGTATCCTTCTATTTTTGAAAACGCTGATAAGAGTGCGGTTAGTCAATAAAAAACTCGTACCAAAAATCAAACTCCAATGTTGTTATTTATATACAATTATGGTAAAATATGGACAAAGGAGGATTTAAAGATGGATGTTAAAATTACAGTTTTTAATAAAGAAATAAATAATGGATTAGATGAGATGATTTTGAAAAGACAACAACTATTAGAGCCAATTATAGCAGAATTGCAAAGTATTAAAAACAGCATTGGCAAATTAATTGCTCAGAAGGAATTTCTTGAAGCAAGAGGCTCCTTAACTCTTGAAGAAACATTAAAGCCTTTATTGGATGAATTAGCAGAATTACATTTTCTATATAATAAAAGAAAAGAAGAGAGTAAAGGATATATTGACACTGTTAATAGCGAGCTGGATATTCTTGAAAAATTAAAGAAAAAATATATTTAATGAAACTAAATTGCATCTCTTCGGAGGTGCTTTTTTATGCCAGAAAAGAAAGAAGGTGATTATCAATAGCAAAGATTAACTTAAATATTCATGAAAATATTGTGATACTTTATAAGTATCTTAAAATTAATTATGGAGATGAACTAGCTAAAAAACTGATAAAGGAAAATAAAGATAGATTATTTACTTATCACGGATTAGCTTACCAATTAGGTAGAATTTCGTTTGAATTTTTCTGTATGTATTTTTTACAAGAAGCATATACTGGTTCTGGTAAAGCGGAATTATCTCCAACTCATAAAGAGATATGGGAAGAAGTTCAGAATTCAATTCAAAGTATTAATGGTGATAGAAGAGAATACATAATATCACGAGGTTTTGGTAAGACAAGTACAATTTCATTACCTTTAGCAGTATGGTGTTCACTCTATAACTATTCTATTTATACAGTAATATCATCCAGTATATCCGATACAGCAGAACAATTCATAGCAGAAATAAAAATGCTTTTAAAGGATAATGAATTTGTAATTCAGGCATTTGGAAATATCTTTAATAAGAATTTAAAGAATAATTCTGAAGAGTTGGAGTTAGATACAAAGCCAAAGCGAACAATGATTAGGAGTATATCCGCTAATAGTTCATTTCGTGGTACCCGATATGGAAGCAATAGAATTAATCTTTTAATATTGGATGATTACCAGAATGAAAATGTATTATCAAGCGAACAAACAAGAGAAAAGTTCATAAATAGATTTGATTCCGATGCTTCTAATGCTATAGAAGAAAGCAACTTTCATTTGATAGCAGTTGGAACAATTCAAATGAAGAACGACTTTTATCATTCTTTAGCTAACAATCCAATATGGAAAACTCGTATTCATGCAGGAGTATTGGTCAATAATGTTGATGAATTGTTCAATAATGGTTTATGGTTAGAGTTCAAGAGAATATTAACAGATAGCGGAAGAGAATTTCCACTTGAAGATGCAAAAGAATTTTATTATAACAATGAAAAGGATATGCAATACCCTTTATTGTGGCAAGAATACTGGGATTGTCTGTCATTTGCATTAAAATATTTTTCTAACCCAGTAAGTTTTAAAATTGAAATACAAAATGATATTAATAACATTGGTGAAAAATTATTCAAAACTATAATTACAAAGTCAGCAGTAGAGATTGAAAGTATTTCTTTTAAGAAAACTATATTATCAGTTGATCCAGCAACAGGAACAGATGCAAAGAATGACTATTCAGCATTTTGCGTAATGTCTGAAGCAGATAATAGCATTCGATATGTCAGAAAAGGTATAATTGATAAATTGAAATTTGATGATTACATAAATCAAGTAATTGACCTTATAAGAAAATATGAAGATATTACCCATATAAATGTTGAGAAAAATACATACATGGGATCTGATGTTTTAAAACTGAATGAGATTATTAATAATGATCCTTCCTTGAAATCAAGGGGGATTATTTTTATTAATAAGCAACAAAACAAAAATAAGGATGCTCGTATTAGTTCAATAGTTGGTGATGTTAATTTAGGACAAATTGTTTTTAATGAAGAAGATAAGGATTTTATTGAGCAAATAAAAGATTTTGCTGGGTGTAAATACACGCTACATGATGATGCACCAGACGTTGTGACTTCAGCAGTTGAAACAATCAGCACTATTCAAAATGTACCAAAGCTTAAACTATTAGACTTATCCTATTTAGGGTTATAGAAAGAAGGTGAACAATGACGGACGAAAAGACAATTATAGATAGTATGGTACAAGGATATTATGCCAACTTACAATCTTATATAAAAATGAGAGATTACTATAATGGTGAACATGATATCGTTGCTACTTATAAACGTGAAACCAATAGGAATAACTATATTTCTATAAATAATTTCATACAAAAATTCATTGATGAAGAAATTCAATATACACTTGGGAATGCTGTTAGTTTTACAAGTATGTCAGGAAATAATGAAATAATTAATGCCATTGATAATAGTTTATTTCATTTTAAGGCTAATCATAATCAGCTTTTAATGAAGGAACTTGAAATATATGGTACGTGCTACGAACTATCATATATTGACCGTAAAGGACGATATTGCACAAGAATATTAAATCCTACAAATGCAATTATATATACTGATGAAGATGAAGTTCCACAGATTTTTATACATTTTTATAAGAGACAGTATGACGATAACCAGTATAAGGATATTTATTATAATGATGGTCGAATTGAAATATATAAGAATGATGCATTGATAAATACTAAACAGCACATATTTAAAGGCTGTCCAGTTTCAATATGTCAAATGGATATAGAACAGACTATTTATTGTAAGATTAAGCGTTTGAATGATGCATACAATCAGATTGTATCGGATCAGGTTAATGTTATTGCCGATTATCGTAATGCTTATTTAGTTGTAGTGGGTGCTGAAGTCGATGAAGTGGCAGCCAACACATTAAAAGAAAAAGGTATATTGAATTTAACTTCAAAAGACTCAACAGTTTCATGGTTATTGAAGGAGATGAACGATCAGTATATTCAAAATATGATAGGTAATCTTAAAAATTCCATGTATGAGAATTGTAATCATATAGATGGAAATGAAAAATTACAATCAAATACTAGCAGTTTAGCAATTAGAAGTAGGCTTATATTCCTTGAAAATCGATGTAAAACTATGTTTGATATTGTGTCTGATACTATTTACGATAGATTAGAACGTTTGTTTGAGTATTTGTCACTAAAAAATCTTACATACAATGTGAAAGATATTCGTATTAGTTACACACCTAATATTCCTATCGATATCATTACAATAGTACAGGCTATCAGCCAATTAGGTGATAAAATTAGTCTCGAAACAGCATTAAAACAGTTACCTTGGGTTGAAAATCCTTCCCAAGAGATTGAGAAAATCAAAGCGGAAAAATCCGCTATGGATAAAATTGACCTCGATAAGATTAATGGTTATGGCGAATAGGGGTGTTAAGTATGTCTTTACAAAGTGAAATGATAAAGATGAAACAAGAAATGGAAAAGTATGGTATAAAAAATACATATCAAATTCTTCAGTTATTTAAGCGTAATCAAGATGATATTTTAGAAAAAATCAGAAAGATTTATATGAAACAAATGGTCGGTGATACATTAAATATATCCGATTATCAAAGATACACTGTTTTAACTGAAATAGAAAAGCTATTGAAAGGTGGTATTGATGTATTAACAGATAAACATACCTCTATAACAAGAGATATTTTAACTGATGTATACCAAGAAAGTTACTATCAATCAGCTTTTATTATTGATAAAGGAGTAAAAGCAACTACTAATTTTGCTTTATTACGTCCAGAAATGGTAAAGGCAGCAATTGAAAGACCGATAAGAGGAAGAGATTTTTCTACTAGTATATGGAAGAACACTAACCAATTATCAAAAAGGGTTGTTTCTGATGTTGAAAAAGCATTAATTCAAGGTGTATCACCTGAAAAATTAGCTAGAGACATCAAAAGTACCTATGGATCGTCAGCTTATGAAGCTAAAAGGTTGATAAATACAGAAGTGGCTAAGTCAGTAATGTATGCACAAGATGACGTATATCAAGATAGCGGAGTTGTTCAAGAAGTATTATGGGATGCTACGCTAGAAGACAATACGTGTGAAGATTGTGCTGATTTAGATGGACAAACATTTGATAAACATGATCATCCTGATTGTCCTTATCATCCGAATTGCAGATGCTGTATTATTCCAGTAGTGGATGGGTGGAAACCTACAAAGAAGATTGAGAATGTAAGGAATGCCGATGGCACAAAAAGTGTTATTGATTATACAGACGTTAATAGTTGGAAAAAATCAAAGTTAGGGGAGTAGACAAGTGGCTAAAGTAGAAGAAAGAGTATATTCAGCGGATTCGGACGATTATAAAATTGTTAAAAAGGAAACATATACATCTTTAGAAAAAGAAAAGAAGAAAGCAAAGTTTAAAAGTGATCCCATTAAGGATTTTATTACTGAAGGTAATAGAAAAAAGTATGGTCATATTTGCTATAGATGTAAGGATAAAAAGTTTTGTAAGCGGTGGATTGGTAAGATAATTATGAACTGTGATGATTTAAGGAGGTGATATATTGAGTAGTTCATCGGATTTACAAGTTGGATTTTATGAGAATACATATGATGTTGATGCCGCAGAAGATATAGAGATTATAAATGTTATTAGAATTGAAGAGAATGCCAATATAGGATATATATCCAATATTAAAATGGAGTTCTATCCAGTTTGCAATAATAGTTTTTCAGTAAATGGGAAAATTATTAAATCTTTTGATGGTACATTTAATCCACCTTCTGAATTAGAAATTAGTTCTTTAAAAATAAAACCAATACGAGGTTCAATGTTTAGTATTATTTACTATTATTACTTATAATGGTTATTCAAAGGTATTGCATATATTAGCAATGCTTTTTTAATACAAAAAAATGCACTATATGGACTTAATGTACATGTAGGACACTATAAAAGAAAAGGAGATTTAAAAATATGGATTTTAATGAAGCATTACAACAGCTAGAACAATTTAAGGATACAGATGAATATAAAAACTATTTTGGGGGTTTGATAACACCTGATAGAGTTAAGGAATATTTATCTACAGACGAAGGTAAAAAGATTATTCAGCCAGATATGGATAAGTATTTTAATAAAGGACTTGAAACGTGGAAAGCTAATAATCTTGATAAACTAGTAAATGATGAACTTACTAAACGAAATCCTTCTACTGATCCTAAAGATATTGAACTAGCACAAATGAAAGCACAACTTGAAGCCATGCAGAAAGAAGCTTTAAGAAAAGATTTAGCAAACAAGGCTTTAAAGATTGCTAATGAAAAGAAATTGCCAACAGAATTAATTGATTTTTTCATTGGAGATGATGAAGAGACTACTAATAATAATATTAAGAACTTTGAAAAAATATTTAATACAGCAGTTTCTTCTAGTGTTGACAATAAGATTAAAGATAATACTCATATTCCACCAGCAGACAAGACAGAGCCTTTAACTGGTGTTGAACAAGCATTTCAAGAAATGACAGGTTTAAAGATTACACAATAAGACTTTATTACATGGGTGAAATGATATATCCCAAATAGTAATGTCTTATTTTTTTGTCCAAGTTAAGGTTTGCGGACGTTAAATAAACAAAACCACTATAAAAAATAAAAAGGATGGTACATATATTATGGCACATACACAGCAAGAACGTTATTCAACAATGGTTGATACTCAATTAAGAAACACTTTAGTAACAAAGGATGGAGTTATTTTCAACAATAAGTATGAAGGTGATCCGAAAGCAGGAGCAGTTAAAATTCCAGTAAGAGATACAGAGGTTGCAGTAGGTGATTACAATAAAGCTACTGGTGGTACTTTATCTGCTGGTGCAACTACTTATATTACTTTAACAATTGATAAGGATAAGTATGTTAATGAATTAATTGATGGTTACGATGCAGTTTCAGTACCAGATAAAATTGTAGCACAAAGACTTGACTCTGCGGGTTATTCTTTAGGAAATCAGCTTGATAGTGATGGTATTGCTGCACTTGTAGCTGGTGGTACTGCATTTGGAACTACTACAGCATTAACTAAAACTACTGTTTATGAAAGCTTTGTTGATATGAAAACACAGTTATCAAAGAATAAAGTACCTGTTACTGGTAGATATGCAATTATTTCTCCTGATGTACATGCACTTGTTTTAAAATCTCCTGAATTTATTTCTGCATCTAGTTTAGGTGATGATGTTAAACAGTCTGGTGCGGTTGGTCAGATTGCTGGATTTACATTATATGAATGTAATAATATGGCTGCAACGGTTGAAATTATTGCTGGACATCCTGAATGGTGTTCCAGAGTTCAAGAATGGGCTGTTCCTGTTCACTTACAGGATTTAAGTGGTTCTGGTACATTTATTGGTGCTTCCGCAGTTCAGGGACGTAAGATTTACGCTCATAAAGTAACTAAGGCAGCAGCAGTTTTAGTTAAGTCAAAGACAGTAGCTTAATATTACATACTAAAAAAGTAAGGGTACTGCGATTTGCAGTACCCCATTAAAAGAAAGTAGGTGTGTAATGTCAATAATAAATATCAATTTGAAATATCCAGTTGAATTAAATAATACAGTAAAAGAACTTCTTATAAGCGAAGGTATTACAGTTAATGATACAAAACTATCGCTAATAATCGATAATGTTTATAATGTTATCTGTAAATATCTAGGTGTTTCATCGGATGTTTATTCTAATGAATATTTTACCGCCATAATTCAATTGGCAGTGGTTTATTATAATATGCCACAGGGATTTGATAAGGTAACGACTAAGACACAAGGAGCGAGAAGTCAAACTATATCAACAAACTATAGTTCACTTGATAGTGAAGGACTTACACAACTTGTAAAATCAATGTTACCTCGTCCTACATTGAGGGTGATATAATGAGTGATTGGTTTTACGACAAAGATATTAATATTATAAATAAAACTGAAGGTTATAAAGATGCTTATAGTATTTGGCATGATGGCTCATATTCCGTTATTAAAACTTTAGAGTGTGATGTTCAGCCAATAACAAAAGAAATAGCAATTCGAGATTTTGGTATAGATAAAGTAGTTAAATATAGGATATTTTGTGATTATTCAGATTTAATTGAAGTAGGTACAATAATACAATATTTAAACCATTATTATAGAGTTGAAAGTATTATATCTTGGGATTATTTAGATATGATAGTAGGTGATTATAATGTCGTGTAGTTATAAATCAAATTTAGAGAATGTAATAAAAAGAATAACGAATGCTGAAAAATTGGCTTTAGAAGAAATAGGATTTTTTGTTGAAGCAGAAGCTAAATCTAGAACAACAGTAGATAAAGGAACTTTAAAAAGATCTATTACTAATGTTGTAGATGAAAAAGAGAAATCTGTTATTATAGGAACAAATGTTGAATATGCACCTTACGTAGAGCTTGGAACTAGTACACAAAGTGCAAAACCATATTTGACACCAGCAATTAAGGAAAATGAAGAAAAAATTAATGAAATACTTCAAAAACACCTATTGAAAGAGGTGAAATAATGTTTGATATTCTTGAAATAATTACACAAAGATTAAATGAGACAGGGTATGATGTACTTTATAATGAAAAAAAAGATATTAATACATCATGCCCTTTTGTTATTTTTAATATCCCCAATTCAAGTGAGAATTCACAAAGTCAACGTTATGATTATTACATAGAGATTGACATCTGGACTAAAAATTTAAATCAGTGCATAATCATGACTGATAAAATAGAGTCACTTTTCCATAGATATATAGTCACAAATGAAAAATTACAAGCAACTTTTTATGTCACAAATAGGATTAATAATATTCCAGACGAAAATAGTATTGTAAAAAGAAATCAACTTAGATTAGAAGCAAAAACATATAAAATTATTGCTTAAATTTAAATAGAAAGGATGTAAAATATGACAGCAGATAAGATATTATTAGGTATGGGAGTTGTAACAGTAGGCACTACTCCTATAGGATTAACACGTGGTGGATCTGTTTTTGTGGTTGAAAGAGATTATAGAAATATAGAGGCTGATGGAGATAGAGGGGTGGTTAAAGGTAGAACTTATATTGATAGTGAAAATGCAAAATTAACTGTTAATGCTTTAGAATTATTTAATGCAGTTGATATGAAAAAATATTATCCTGGAATGAGTATCACACCTGATAGTACAACTACACCAACTAAACACATAATGACAAGTACACTTAAAATAGTTGAAGGTGATTATAATGATGTTAAATGGACTGGTAAAACTAAAGATGGAAAAGCAGTTTCAATAGTTATACAGAACGCTTTAAACATGAGTAACTTAGAATGGACATTAGAAGATAAAAACGAAGTTGTCCCTTCATTAGAATTTAGTGCTACATATGATGAAGAAGATAGAGAAACTCCTCCATGGAATGTAGAATTTGCAGTATAAAAGCTAATTATTAACGAGAACGGAAAAATTCCGTTCTCTATTTTATTTAAGGAGGAAGTTATGATTACTAAAAACTTTGATTTAGAAGATGTTTTTAAAGTATCTGAAATAATAGATAAAATGGGTTTGGAAGCTGATATTAGTAAGATAACAAAATCAATCCAAACATCAAAAGTAGAACATAAAAAGGATGTTAATGCCTTGGGAAAAGAAATTGCAGTCGGTATAGGTCTTGACGTTATTACAAAAATAATCAGAAATTTACATAAGGCTAAAAAAGAAGTAAAAGAGCTAATGAGTAATATGACTGGTTTATCGATGGAAGAAGTTAGTAAGTTAGGAATAAAAGATATTAAAGAATTTTTTGTGGAATTATTTAGTTATGAAGGTTTTGAAGATTTTTTATCACAAGCAGGGGAATCAAACGTTACGAAATAGAAGATCTCCTGCTTAAACGCTATAGCAATATTGATTATGTTTTAAAATTACCCTTAAAACATAGTGTAAAATTAATTGAAAAAGCTTTAGAAGAAGATACAAAGGAATATGCTTTTAGAATCTATTTAGCGTCTTTTCCTAATATAGATAGAACTTTTAACGAGTTTTGGGAAGAAATCAAACCAATTGATAAAAAAGTTGATACAAGAAGTATAGATGATATCATGCAGGAAGTAGCCAAAATAGAGGATATATTTGAGAAAGGAGGGAAGTAAAATGGAATTATTTCGGTTACTTGGAACGATTTTAATAGAAGATCAAGAAGCAATACAATCTTTAAAAAATGTCGATGATCAAGGTAAAAAAACTAAAACTAAACTACAAGATATAGCTGATAAAGGAGCTATAATTGGAGCTGCTGTTATATCGGGAACAGGATTAGCAATTGGTGGTTTAATGGCGCTTGCAGATTCAACTGCTGGAACTGCTGATAAATGGGATAAGCTTTCTCTGCGAACCGGAATAGCAGTTGAAGAATTGCAAAGATGGGGATACGCTGCCGGGCAATCTGGAGCTGATATATCAGTATTAGAAACCGGAATGAAAAAATTATCAAATACAATGATTGATGCGCAGAACGGTTCAGAATCTGCAAAAAGTGCTTACGAACAATTAGGAATTTCAATGACTGATTTAGCAACTATGACACCAGAGCAAACATTTGAAAGTGTTATGACTGCTCTAGCAGGAATGGAAGAAGGTGCGTTAAAAAACAGTATTGGTAATGACCTACTAGGAAAATCATATACAGAGTTAAAACCATTGATCGCACAAGGTGCAGATGGAATGCAAGCATTAAAAGATAGAGCTGATGAACTTGGTATTGTTATGTCCGAGAAGGCTGTTAATTCTGGTGTAGTATTTGGTGACACTTTAGCAGATGCTAAAGCAAGTTTAGATGGTGTTAAGAATGGTATAATGGCAGATTTGATTCCACAATTAACCAATATGTTGAATTGGTTTTTAGATCACATGCCAGAAATTCAATCAGCAGCAAGTAATGTTTTAAATGGAATAGCTGACGTAATTGGATTCATTACAGATAACTCTAATATTTTAATACCTGTTTTAGGTGGATTATTAACTTCTTTTCTTGCTTTGAAAGCTATAAGTACGGTTAATCTTTTAATGGATGCATATAAGAAATCAACCTTAGCCACTACTATTGCACAAAAAGGTCTTAATGTTGCATTGAAATCAAATCCGATAGGTATAGTAATAACAGCGATCACTGCTTTAGTAGCTATTGGTATTGCTCTGTATATGAATTGGGATACAGTAAAAGAAAAAGCAGGTCAACTTTTCGATAAAATGAAGACGGTATTTAATAATATCAAAGATAGTGTATCAAATGCAGTTGAGGCAGTAAAAACAAAAGTAAGTAATACTTTTGAAAAAATTACAGATACAATGTCAAAACCGTTTGAATCTGCGAAAGATAAAATAAGTGATGTTATAAATAAAATAAAAGGATTTTTAAACTTCAATTGGGAATTTCCGAAGTTAAAAATGCCACATTTTAGTGTAAGTGGAAGTATGAATCCTATGAAATGGATCGAAGAAGGTGTACCTAAAATAAGTGTAGATTGGTATGCTAAAGGCGGTATTTTTAGTAAACCAACAATTTTTAATACTCCATATGGATTAAAGGGTGTTGGAGATGCGAAAAGTCCTGAAGTAGTCGCTCCGTTGCATAAATTAAAAGAGATGCTGGGAATAGATAATAAGAAGGATACAAAACTTGAAGTGAATTTAAATATTGAAAACTTCTATAATGATTCAGAAATGGACATTGAAAAATTAACCGATGAAATTGCTTTTCAAGCTCAGAGAAAATTAGGAGGAGGTGGTGTAATTGCCTAATAAGAATAGATTTATTTTTAAAGGTGAATTGAGCGATACTTTTGGATTAGAATTAGTACCTATAAAACTTGGACGTAGACAGAAAGCAGAAGAACAAATAGATCGTTATGAAATACCATATAGTAATAATGAATTGATTATTCATAGTGGCAAATATAAGCCTTATATTCAAGAATTTGAATTCATTTTAAAAGATTATAAGTTAATACCTGTTATAAATCAGTGGTTATCAGGGAGGGGAAACCTTCAAATTGATGATAATACTGATTGTTATTTAATAGCGAGTGTGATAGAAGGATGGGAATATGAGAAATTTACGTTTAACACATACAAGTTTAGTGTTAAATTTCTTGTAGATCCTTTTTACTACTTTATGGAATCAAGGTCAAAAATAATTACTAAACCCGGAAATTATGCAAATAGAGGAAATATATACTCAGAACCATATATTAAAATTAATGGAAATGGAAATGTTGAATTAATTATTAATTCTCAAATATGTAGTTTCACAGACGTTCAAGACTTTATTGAGATTGATACTGAATTAAAAATTGCATATAAAGATACCATTAATCAAGGATATAGAATGAATGGAGATTTTCCAATATTAAATCCCGGTATTAATTCAATTAATTGGACTGGTAATGTGACTAGTCTAGAGATTAAAAATAGAAGCAGGGAGTTGTGATTATGATAAGATTATTCGATAGAAACGAATCAAATTTCAATCATAATAATTGTATTTTAAATCCTTTATCATGTTATGTGATTGAAGAAGCAAATGGTATGTTTGAAGTTGAAATAGAATTACATAAAAATGTATATATCGCTAACGGAAATATAATAAAAGTACCTACACCACGTGGTGAGCAGTTGTTTAGGGTTTATCGGTGTAATAAGACCTTAAAAGGGAAAAAAGCATATGCAAGACATATTTTTTATGATCTATGCAATAATTTTATTATAAATGTTAATTTGGATAATATATCTGCTTATACTGCGTTACAAGAAGTTTTAAATAATACAGAAACACAACATAAATTTATTGGCACCACTGATATAACATATTTAGGTACTGCTAGTTATAAACGTATTAATCCCATTCAAGCTATAATAGGTGCAGATAATAGTATATTAAATACATGGGGTGGTAATTTAATCAGAGATAATCTTAATATTAATATAAAAGCTAATAGTATAAATAGGGGCTATGAGATACAGATGGGTAAGAACCTTTTAGGCATTGAAGATGATAGTGATGAATCCAGTGTTAAAACAAGACTGTATCCGATTGTAGAAAATAATGGTGAGATTATTATGTTGCCTGAAAAATATGTAGATAGCCCTTATATTAATAATTATGGTGATCCTATTATATATGAAGAAAAAATAATACTAACGGATGAACAAAAAGAATTAAATAACGAAGAAATTTATTCTATTATGCGAGATCATTGTAATGAATTATACAATACATACAATATTGACAAACCAATTGTTAATTATAAAATTGATTTTGTA
>JARBTX010000105.1 GCA_029239975.1 Anaerocolumna sp. | reverse complement strand
TTTGATTAAAATAAAGAACTTACGAGTTTTTTTACTCTAAAGGATAAAAATACGTATAAAAAAAGCACCCCTCCTTGACTTTTATTCAAGGACGAGAGCTTACGCTTCGTGTTACCACCCTGTTTCATCTACATTTCACAATATAGATCTCTACAAGTACGAATCATTACCATCATAATATTAATCGTCAAAGATGTATACATAATATACGACTCATAATATTCAAAAATAATGTTGATACTCTGGCGCTGTAATGGGCGCTCCCATCGTAATCTCAGCAAAAATGCTTTCGGTACGCGGCTCCAAGTCTTTTTTTCGAATAATACCTTTTGTACCTCTTCTCACCAAACGAGGTTCTCTGTAACATATCTTATTATCTACTTTTCTCTTCATTGCCTTTAAAATATTTTTAATACATTAACATATAGATACAACTATGTCAATCTATAATTTAGTTAAATCATTGATGAGTTAGCACTTATTCATAGTTTAAATCACATCTAATATACTAATCCCATAGAACTTAGACTTACAAATAACTAGGTAAATTTTTAATCCGTTACCGTATTCTCTTTTATCTTTTGTCTAATCACAATACCATAAAACAGTCCAACCAATCCAATGATAATAAAACAAAGAAATGCAATCTTATTACCCATATTATCATTTTTCCACTGGGTTAAATCCATATAAGATATAATCGTTGCCATATCTTCACCAAGAAAATAACCACAGACTGGATTCATTGTTATTATAATTACTCCAGCTATTAAGGTAATAATGGAACTTTTAATAATCACACTTACTTTAAGATATTTTATAATCAACATAATAATCCAAACCCAAGCAAGGGATACTGTTGTAATTGGGTAAGCTACTTGGAATAACCAATCACCTGATACATACATGCAAATAATAAACTCTAACATATAAACAAGTATAGATGCCGTCGCAAATGTTATGATTATTTGATTTCGTTTTAATAAAAATGGCAAGTGTGTAATTGAAAAAGCTAAGGAAATAGAACAAAGAACAATCCAAAACCAAGATAAAGTATGATTGATGGATAAATTACAAATAAAACATGTTATAATTGCGGCTCCATATAGAAAATACAATGACATTTTCGTAGATGTCATAAAATAACGATACTTTTTCGCTTGATTTTTTTCTATTTTCGCATTCAAATCATCACAAGCCATGAAAAATTCATGCTCCGTTATATTTAGTATTTTACATATATGAGTAATAAGTGTAATATCCGGATATGATAATCCTCGCTCCCATTTTGATACTGCTGTATCTGAGACATATAACTTCTCTGCAAATTCCTTCTGGGTTAAATTGGACTCTTTTCTTTTTTGAGTAATAAAATTTGCAAACTTTAATTTTTCTTCCATACATAATCCTCCTATAAAAACTTCATTAACCATAAGTGCAGTATAATCAATTTTCCTTTTTCTGTCACGTATTTTGTGAAATATCATGACTCGACTATTAAGCTAGTTGCTGAAATGGCATATTTAGTACTAATAAAGGGGCTTTTGCAAAATAGCAAGTATACTTAACATAATGGATTAGGTGTATATAAAAACATTTTAGCTGCTTTTCCTTCGCGCGTTCATAACGCTTCGCTTCACAAGATGCGCTCAGCCAGTCTACGCTAAAATGTATTCATATACACCTATCCATAAATAAGTGATTGTAGCTATTTTGCAAAAGCCCCTTTTTAAAATTCATGGAGATAATTTTTGACACCCTTAGGTTATATTACTAAATTTTCAACACCCTTATTACTTAATACATCTCAACACTAAAAGTTTTCTATTTAATACTTAATAATACTTTTTCAATGATCGTATATATTAATAAGATTCGTCTGTAATTTCTTCTGCTGCGAAAAAAGCTTTATAATGTAATGCTCTTGATTTGTGATAATATTCTAATTCTGCAAATTGATAATAAAGCATGGAATCACCTGCATTTGCTTGTTTTTGTCTGGCATAGTGTTCCGACAAGGCAGCATGTTGTAAAAATTTTTGCTTATAATAATCTTCATTTTGATTTGCCATATTATCTGACGGTAAGACATTTTCTATTGGTGACGTAGGATTATATAATGATTGGTCATTAGGAGGAATCATATTGTTTACTTTCTTAAACTTTTATACTATAATATGCTGCTAAAACACGGTGTTTCTATACAAATGAAAAGTACCGTATATTTGTAGTATTAAACTTGATTCGGGTGTCAAAAGCTATTCTGTAATTTAAGTTAGTCAATTTGCATAAACACATACTTGCTAGGGCGTGATGTAAACAAGAAATTAGTGCGCAACTGTTATGAAGTCGTTGGTACTTAGACCCTGTAGTTTAAGGTCTTATGTACCATTACGAACTTCATCAAGCGCAAGCGTGTTGCAAACTAATTTCTTGTTTGCGTTACGCATCACTAAGTTGTCATTGTGCAAATTGACGTATAATAATTTAAAAGTGGGCTTTTGACACCCGAATCAAACTTTAGGCTTTAAATAAAGGTAACGATACACGAATGTCTAACATTTCACCTTGTATTGATGCATTAACAGATCCATTCATTTGCTCTGCTAATAATTTTACAATAGATAACCCTAATCCTGTTGAATTACTTCTTGCCTTATCTGCTACATAAAAACGATCAAATAAACGATCTGTTTCAATCTTACTATTCTGATTAACTGGATTCCTAAAAGAAATATTCGCATACTCAGTTGAAGACAGTATTACCTTAACGGTACCAAAGGAATGCTGTAAGCAATTACGAATTAAATTCTGTAAAATCCTCGTGACCATCTCTCTGTCACCAAGTATAAAGATAGGTGCCCCTTCTGAAAAATCAATAGCTAAATTATGTTCTTCAAAAGAATGAATGGAATCCACAAGGCACTCTGCTACAAGATTGGTTATATTTATTTTCTCAATTTTGGGCTCTTGATGAGCATTTTCAAAATAGGTATATTCATAAAAATGTTCAATCAAATCTCCTAGCTTTTCAGTATGCTTTTGCGCAATTGATAATTTACTTTTTTGATCTAAAGTAAGATCTCCCTTTTCCATCAACTGCAAGTAACCTTTAATGGCAGTTAATGGTGTACGTAAATCATGAGAAATATTTGTGATTAATTCTTTAAAACTTTTGTCTTCTCTAACGCTTTCAAGGCGGAGATTTTCCTCCGCCTTTAAGCATTTATTAATATTTATCGTTAATTGATTTAATTCTCTATTAATAAACTCCAAGCTGATTGGTTGCCTAGTATTTCTCTCAATACGTTTACCTAGTTGATTATTAATGTTCTTAATCTGTCTTTGAAGCAGAACAATATATAAAATCAATATTAGCGTAACCATACTTAACATAAAAATTGCTATTGCCACAACTTCACCGACCTTTCTTTGAAATGTACAATACTCTACTTAATTTCAGCCCTTTTAAATATACCATACGTAATATTTAACATTATTACTGTAAAATATAAACTGACAAGTATAGCCTTCACTAATGTTTCAGTCTCTGAGCCAAGTGTAATAAGGGAATAATCCCCGCCAAAAGGAGTACTATATAAAAAGTTTCTTAACGGCTTTGAACTCTTACTTAATAAGGATAATTGACCACTTAATATGGAGAGTCCATAAAATATTGCGATAACTAGTACTGGCTTTTTTAAAGCTAAAGCAAGTGGAACACAGATACTAAGTTGTGCGATATAAACGATCACTAAAATAACCATAATAAATATCAGTTTTAATATCATACTACCATCTATCGATTTTCCTGATTCATTTGAGAGAATATTTAAAAATCCAATCCCTATTGCCCCCATGCTAAATTTAGATCCTGTAGCTATAGCAATTCCTGTTACAATCATATAAGGTAAGATTAAAAAAGCAATACCGATAAAAAAGACGATTCCTTTACCAATTATAACTGCTCCCCTGCTGCAACCTGATGCAATTGCTTGATGAATTGCTTTGTTATCAAAATCCCCACAGATAAAAATACCTGCCAACACTGCCCCAAGAATACTCATCATATTCACATCGGAAAACATAAAGCCTATACCAGACATATTTTCGCTTAATTTACCCTGTGGTATCAAATAAGCCATAACCATCATTAAAATTGCACCTAATGATGTAATCCCAAATAGTATTTTTATTGTATTTGATTTAAACATCTTGAATAAATCAGCGCGAACCATATTAATCATGATTGCCACCTCCAATTATAGAAATAAAGTAGTTTTCTAAGGTATCACCCTGAGTAAAGAAATCTGTTACTACAATTCCATTCTCAAAGATTGTTCTTGCTACCTTTTCCTTTTCATCCAGATAATCATATAATTTTATGGATTTATCTTGCATAACTACATAATTGGTGGTACCAAGTTGTAACTCTATCACACTTAATAACTTTTCAGGTTGGTCACACCTAATACAAATATGACGTTTACATTTTTCATCTAATTCTGGTTGTGTAATAGACTGTATGATATTACCTTGATTAATAATAATATAGTTTGTTGCAACCTGGTAAAGTTCAGGTAGATTATGGCTCGATATTAATATGGTCATATGCTTTTCTTCACAAAGTTTAATTAATATATCCCTAACTTCCACTACTCCAAGTGGGTCAAGTCCGTTAATTGGTTCATCTAATATAAGGAATTCTGGGTCACTTAATAATGCAATGGCAATTCCTAATCTTTGTTTCATACCTAAGGAGAAATTTTTTACATTTTTATTTCCAGTGTTATTTAATCCTACTAACTCCAGTAATTCTTCTACTATGGCCTTTCTTGGAATACCTCGAATAATTCGAAAATAATCAAGGTTATCCTTCGCTGACATATAAGGAATCAGACTTGGATATTCAATCATACAGCCAATTCGCTTTCTTTCAGCCATCAGATTCTTTTCACCACTTTGTCCAAATAGTTCAATTGTTCCTGAAGTAGGAAATGTTAATCCAGCAATAAGGCGCATTAGAGTAGTTTTACCAGCACCGTTACGGCCAATTAATCCATATATTTTACCAGGCTCTAAGGTTATGTCTACATGATCTAATACCTTATTCTTTTCATATATTTTTGATATGTTAGTGGTTTTCAATACAAATTCTTTCATTGTCTCATCCATCCTTTCATTGATTACAGTATAATTTGAAAAGGTTTAGAAAAGGTTAAGAAAGAAAATTCATTTGATAAGATTACGATAATTTATTCTTTATACAAACGATATCCAAGTCCCCATACTGTTTCAATATAATCTTCACTTGCATTTGCTGCTTTTAATTTACTACGAAGATTGCTTAGATGTGTCTTTACTGCATTGTCATCACCTAAATATTCATCTTCCCAAATAGTTTCATATAAATTAGCTTTTGAAAATGTTTTGTTTCTATTTTTTATTAACAGTTCCATAATTAGATATTCTTTGGCTGTCAGTTCAATCTCTTTTTCATTTACTGTTAACCTTTTTCCATTGGCATCTAATGTTAAGTCTTTGTACTTGTACATTTTTTGGGCTTGTGCTAACTTCCTGGTTCTGCGAAGCGTGGTTTCTATTCTTGCTGCTACTTCACCTAAGTCAAATGGTTTTGTTATGTAATCATCCGCACCTAACTTTAGTAAATCAATCTTTGTACTAACCATATCTTTTGCAGAAATGATGATGATAGGAACATCAGAGAATTCACGAGCTTCTCGAAGCACTTCATCCCCACTTTTAAAGGGAAGCATAATATCTAGTAAGATAAGGTCATAGGTTTCGTTTTTAATCTTACTTAGTCCTTCCACTCCTGTATAAGCAGACCAAACTGAGTACCCCCCATCCGTTAATGCTTCTTTTAGCATATCATTAACATCTTTGTTATCTTCTATAATAAGTATGTTTGCCATATAAAACTCCTATTCGTTATGTTCTATATTAGTTATGTCAAATGGTTGGTCAATTAGAATCGAATAATCATAACCATATAACTTTTACTTTTATTTTATACAGATACCGATTCTTGTTCATCAATCCTAATATACTTAGAAGATATTACGTAGCTAATAACTATAAAAGTAAATACTATCATACTTCCTAAAGTTTTATTCACGTTTGTTATCTTCTTTTATATACCTTCTGTCATTTGTATCACATTTATATTTTTATCACTTTACATTTGTATCATATTACATTCAACTCAGTTTATCAATCACCATTATTCTTATTGAAGGTTTATCCACATAAAGAATTGTTATTCAAGGTTATCCACAAATAATATTTATAGACTGCATTAAAAAAACTCTTGGTATCATTCCAAGAGTTTAGAACCATCTTTAACAAGCAGAACTATTTCTATTATGTAATTACTAAATCATAGGTGTATGTTATATTCTCTTCTTAATCTCTATTTCTTTGAGCAATTAATATGATACAAATAACTACACAACCGATGCCGTATCCCATTGGAGCTATGTACCAGAGATTAGGATTAAAAATGATAGCGCTAAAATAACCAAGCAGACATAATAAACCACATATTAACACGGTTATTTTTAGATGCTTATTTTTCCCTATGGCAAACGCCGAAAGTACAAACCCTAGACCCAAAAAGAATCCCCATGCCGTATAATCTACAATTGTTTCCACGGATGGCCATTTACCTATCTGAAAATAATCTGGAACATTTACACCGGATGCTAGTAAAGAATTTGTAACCGTTAAATTCACTATATGAGCAATACAAGTTAAAATCATACAAGATGATGTTGCGATAAGAGACCAAATTTTCAAATTAATTTTATCTTTTTCATATGGTAAAACTGTTATGAAAGGCACCATATAGACACCCCCAATGATTGTGGAGATTTCCATTGTGATTAACCATTTACTTGATCCTTTTAAAATCAACATAAATGTAGCAATAAAATAAAAGAAACAAACAATTAAACCTATAATAGCTACTTTTTTTCTAACCAATTTTTCTCTCCTAACTGATTACTAAATTTTAAATAAATCTATTCTTAGAAACTTAATTCAGTATAATTGTATAATTGTTACTTATTCAAAACGTTACTAAAAAATTTCCTAAATAGTATTATATCCGACACCATCATTATTTTAAAGTATTTTTTCCAACATATTCTATTTAAGTTTGTGTCCTAAGTTTTAGATCTTATTCAAAATATAATTCGATAGTTTTCAAATCTAACACATAATAAAACATTTTAACTTAGATGCGTTAGGGCCAGTCTAAGCTAAAATGTTATACTATACGCTTACTACTTTCGTAAGGTTCTTATTAATATGTTTCAATATTTATGCTTCTATTTTATGCTTTAATTTATAATAGTTAATTTTTATGCTTAAATTTATACTAATTAATTTATTGAGCTTAAATTTATATTGATTAATTTATTGAGCTTAAATTTATATTGATTAATTTATTGAGCTTAAATTTATATTAATTAATTTATTGAGCTTAAATTTATATTAATTAATTTTAATATGCATTTATATGCTTTATTTTTTAATAGCTAATTAATTTTGAATTAATCAATAATAGTTAATTTATAAAAGATATATTTATTATTTTATTTACTTAACATTGAATCACACCATTTTTATTTTAATTCTATTCATGATGATTACATTTACGATAATAATATGATTTATTTTAAATAATCTGTTTCAATCTTTGTAGTTGTAAGTGTTCTTTCTTGTGCAGGAGCTGCTGCTTTTCCTACAGCGATTGCTGAAGTAGGTACAAATCCTTCTGCAATATTAAATTCTTTACAAAGTTCAGCATTCATAGCTAAAGCCATAACTGCACCCATCAAATAAACATTTCCAAGTTCTAATTCTGTTGCAGCCAACGCCATATTCTCAACAAGACATGCAGCGTTACTGTATGCAACCGCACTTTGTTTTGGATCTGCTATTTTGTTAGAAACTAAAATAACAGTAGGTGCACCATACAATGGATGCATATCAGGATTACCAAAAAATACAGCACCAGCTGCATCTAATTTTGCTAGTAATTCATTATTTTGAACTACAGTTAATCTAACATCTTCGTATTTACCCATTCCAACTGGAGCAGCATTGGCAGCTTCTAGTATAGTCTGTAATTCGCTTTCTGTAATTTGTTCACCTGTATATGCTCTGCAAGATTGTCTGTTCTTTATCGCTTTTAATGTTTCCATTTTGTTCCTCCTTGAATTCTCTAATCGTCAGTAGTATTATTATACTAAGTACGGTAAATTATAACAAGTACGCAGAATTAACTGTCCAAGTAAGAAAAAATATACTAAAGGGAGAATGTTAATTATCATGGATATAAAAGAATGTTTACTTAACTGTAAGAGTGAAGAGTCGATTGAAAATTGCTCTGTAAAACGAACTCTAGAACTGTTAAATGGCAAATGGAAAACACGAATATTATTTGAATTAGTAAAGCATGACACCATCCGTTTTGGAGAATTAAAAAAAGCAGTACCTGAAATCACCAACACCATGTTGACCGCATCTTTAAGGGAATTAGAAGATAATAAGTTAGTAAATCGAATCCAGTATAATGAAATACCACCTAGAGTTGAATATTCACTTACGGAAAGCGGTAAGGCGTTATTTCCTGTCTTCTACGAATTAGCAAAATGGGGACATACATATCTAAGTGATGTAAAATAATTGTATATATAAAAAACCCCGAAACATTCATTCTTATGCTTTAAGTAGCTCACAGATTAATAATGCAAACTAATTACCATATAAGGCATAATATAATGATTTGAGGTTTTAAACATCCAATGAAATTAATTTATATAAAGGAATCTCTGTTCTCTTGTAATTTTTTCAAACCACAAGCATAAACTATTAAATCACGTTCTGCTAAGATCTCACTAGAATAAGGATATGTAGTGGAAATTTTATCAAATCTTACTTTTAATTTTGTAACAGCAGCGTTATCTTTTTTAGCAAGTAACGCGTAGACATATTCCGTTCGCAAAACAGAAGGATGGTTTTTCATAACTTTCATAAACTTTTTTTGCTGTTTATCTAACATACTATCAAGTACTTCTGGTCGGTTTTCTGCTATTAATTCACAGTAGATTCGATCAACCATCATCATATTACGATGTAATCCAATAATTCCTGTATTTTGTTGAAGTAACTTTTCCAAAGTTTGATTAGCCTCGTTAAATTTCATTTGATCCATCATACGATTACAAGCAAGTACTCCAATGCTTGCAGTTATGCTGTTTTTCATAGACTCTTCGGAAGGAATGGTAAACCAACCATCAGGCATGTCCTTAAGGCGAGTACCCAAAGCAATCTGTGAATTAATTTTTAATTGAATCCAAAAGGAGCGCAGTGATTCCTTATCCTTATTGATAGAAAGTAAATTAGAACCGTCATTATTTATCATCTTAAGCTGAATCGGAATACCATTCATTAGAGCAATCATTAATCCTATTATAGAAAGCATCATGAATAGCGTCGACAATACACTATTATCATTGATTAGTATTGAAAATATAGCAAATAAAAATGCAGATATCATATTAGAAATACAACCACCTAAGTTGTATAAAACATAGGGATATTTTTCATCTGTCATCTTTGGTGGAATAAGAAGACATTGCCCCCCTGTTCCAAGAAGAGAATGCCTACGAAGTTTAATTGTTCCATCTACTTTGATCCACATGAAACTCCCAACACGGAAGGACGAGAATCGATAACCTGTCATAAGTCCAAAAAGCAAATGTCCAGCTTCGTGAATAATGATTTGTAGATTCATTGCTATAAATACATCAATATAAAATACTGCAAATGAAAATAAAACTTCCCCAGTGGACATTTCTACCACTTCCATTGGTTCCATGTTAATAATGAATATAACACCGCAAAAAACACCGGTTAGTACAGAAATCAACATTGGAATGAACCGTATTATCTTATTCTTTTTCTTATTATTTGTATTAATCACAATTTATTACCTTTCTAATTAACAACTAGAGTTTTTTTATTTATATAAAGATATTGCTATAACCTAAATCTTTCTTAATCTGTCTATTCATTTAGGTACTGCATACTTGTTGCAAATATGTTGATTAAAAACCATTAAGCTTAACATCTTTATACAATCTCAGCAAAACTAAAACAATTGGGCATGTCTCGATATTGGCGTTTCCGTAGATAATCTCTTAGATAACTGTACGAATATTTTTAAACAAATAAATGCTGGATTCTTTGGTAATAGAATTATTCTATTCATCTAGTTATACACTTTAAATCAAACCTGATATCATCAATTACTTTTTTAGTAATTATATCGACACTCTAGTCAAACGCCTTATTTATTAGATCTGCTTGCTTTTGAGTTATCTTACCATACATGTCTCGATCAATAATTTTCATCCACATTTTATCTTTTAGTTCCAATAAATCCTTATTATTAAAAAAACATTAAAGGTATGGCAATCGTTCCCATGAATTTTCCTGCATTAAATGTAATATTAAATATCTCTTTATATAATGAACATCAATTTTATTGTATGCATCAAATAACTTTTCACACCCATAATGTACTGAATTACTGCGGATAGCCAAGTATGCAGCCTTAGAAACAACAAGTCTTTCATCCATTAAATATTTCCAATACAAATCATAACCATCAATCCCCATTAGTCTCCCTAATGATATCACAGTATTTCTAAGTATTTTATCATCATTATTATCTAAAAGTGGTAATAATACATTAACTTGTTCTTTAAATCCATTTTCTCCAATTCCGATGATAGCAGTAGATGGATTGTTATCTTTTAGGTGCTCTATATAATAATCAAGGATATTAAATTGCCTATATTTTTTTAAAATAAAAGCAACAAACTCCCTTATTCCAGAATTCTGATCAAGAAGCATTTCTTCTAAGCCAGTCCAACTATTCCCTATCAATGAATATTTATATTCTAGTGCTTTTCTGCGAATACTGCTATTTTCATTTTTAAGATAAGAATTTATTTCTTCCATTGAGCAATCATATAACTTCAAAACACCTGAAATTATAATAGTTTTACAAAAGTTGTGCTTTTCCCGCACTAATAAATAATCTGCCTTTTCTTTTTCTAGTATTTTTTTAGTAAACAGTAACCTATAAATATTTTTTCTTATGTCAAATTCAAAATTAGGTACATTACTTAATGGAATATCTTGTACCAAATTCTCAATTCTTTCTGAGATTAAATCAAATAATTTCGTTAAATCATTAGCATCTCTACGTTCTGATGATTTTACTTTATTTAATGCTAGTGTAGCATAAAATAGTTCGTGAATTGAACAAGTCCCAATCTTCTTAAGTATCAGATCTGTCGCGCACTTTCTGACATTCATCACCCAATCATTCATTCTTAAAATTAAATATGCCAAAGTGTCCTGATACTCTACAAGTTCTTTGATACAATGTTCTCTAAAATACCCATTTGGATGAAAGCTACCTAATATAAGCGTATAAATATAATCTATTTCCTGTTCAAAATATATTTTAATATCTTTTAAGTATATATCTCTCCATTCTACAGACCATTCCAAAGAAGTATATTGCCTAAAGCATTCACTTAATTTTATCATTTGGCTCATAGTATAATTTTCTAAATGTAATCTTAAAGCGACCCCTGCATTCCTAACTAAGTCCTGATGTTCTAAGTACCCGAAGATACTTAAAACATCCTATATATTTGCTCTTATTTATTGTTTTAGTAACGTTCTAAATCTACACCATTTCATAACTTTCAATAAATTCAAGAAGCCAGTAAATATGTGATTATGCGCGTTTCCATAACTGAATGGATTATCTCTGTGAGTAATGATAATAGCTTTTTATAGGTTATTATACTTCAATTTTTCTTCTATTTACTGCATTTCTTAGATATCTAAATTGTGTAATCAAGCAAAGTTTTTAATGCTTTATGTAACTTTTCACAACAAAGTTACAACAAACAAATATGGGATATTATTGGTTATAAAACAGTTATTTAAATTTTTAGTATCATTTTCCCTTTTTGAACATTAGGCATATGTTTTGAAATAATCTCATAATCAATACTTTCTGGAATATGACTAAAAAGCAATATAGTTGGTAAATACATGCTTGTATTATGTTTTAAGTACTTTATATTAAATGTGATAATTAAGTTTTCCATTTCCTCGTACACATTATAACAAAATAATTCACTCAATTTGCTTTTGTATCTTTTAACCGCCTTTGAGTATTTTTCATCGATTGATGTATTGGTCATATAAGGAAAAGAATTTTGTATATAATTAAAATCAAAAGATTCAATATGAGTTTGATAATCAGAATAAGCTTCTATATCAGCACTTTTACTACCTGTAAATAATTTGTTAATAATATCATTATCATTTACCATATCAATAATTGAATAACCAGGAACAGGGTAACTCTCTAGCTTAATTAAATTATCTTTTGGAATTCTAATCTTAACATCAATATCTTCATCAAATGCTGTGCCGCTATTTCGTATAATACAATTCAATCCTAAATATTTATCTATTTCAAAGAAATACTCTACCCATTCATTTAAATTAACAATATCACTTATGATTTTATTAATTTTATTAAACTTTTCCTTTTCAGATTCAGTTCCTAAAAACACTTTATTTGGACCATTGGGAGTACGTAAAATATTGTTACTGCTGCTGAGATTACCAATATCCCAAAATTCAGAAGTAATTTCAATATAATGATTCGCACAAAATTCATTAATTATTAGATGGTCTTTCTCATCAAACGAAACCTTTCTACTATTAGTATTATAGTGGTTAGTAAAAAAATCATAATTTATGGTGTCTTTTGTAAAAATATCTTTTTCAGTATCAGTATCGGATACACTATTCTCAATTCTTTCTGATTTAACTTTAGATTGTTCAACTATCATTTTATCAATTAATGTAATATTATCCTTAATCGTCTGTACATTTTTATTAATAAATTGAGACGTTGAAAAATGAGCTTTTATTAATTTTCCTTCGGGCTTTCCAGTACAATCCAAAAACTCTAAATTAGGCATTTGCAAACTATTAGAAGAACTTCTTTCTACCATTTTATTTAAAAAATATAATGGTAGATGATTCGTTAATTCTTTCTTTAGTTCTTCTGTACTTTTTATAATAGAATATACACCACGATTTTTATATTTTTCCTTGAATTCACTTATTTTAGTATACTGCATCATATCTATTGCTGATGGCTCTATTGGACGATCTACAAAATATAAAAAGACTTGTTTCCCTGATTTAATCATATCCTCAATCTCTTCTTCTGTTCCTGAGTCATAATTTTCAGTTGGTGTACCAAATTTTGACCATAGCAATGCAATGCACGCATCGCAGTCATGTATAAATTGATTGTTAAGTAATTCTTGCGGATGTCCGCCTGATTGAGGATAGCTATCAGTGGACCAATGTTTTAATTGCAATGTTGTGTTATTTATTGGCCCAAAGTAATGATTAAAATTTTGGATACACTCATTAACTATATCTTTCAGGTCTAGTACATCACCTGGACATGAAAGAAGAATATCATATATAACTCCTGTACGTGGCATATAGATTCACCCCTCTATTATTTTACTAATAATCTATATTATCTAAACCTTAACTTTTTATTTCAAATATTACAAACTCAGTCATTCACTATGAGGTCAATTTACCAATATTGTACACCTTTTCCCATTTTTTAGCAAGAAAAACGCTAATATCAAACCTAATATCTTAAATTAGCTTAATATTCGTATAAATTCTCCGTAATAATATTTACATATAATTAGTAACGTGGAATAATTATCCTTATAACTGTAAGGAGGTTCAATATGATAATAAAAGATTTAACTATTAATAAGCGTTATAAAACTATTGAAAAAATAGGGGTAGGAGGTATGGGGGAAGTATGGAAATGTTCTGATATTTTGTTAGAAAGATTCGTAGCTCTCAAATTTGTAAATGAGGTCCATTCAAGTGATGACGATTCAATAAAAATCTTTAAAGATGAAGCACGATTAGGAGCTCGACTAATTGGACATCCTAATACTGTTACAGTGCTTGATTTCGGTAAATTCTCACATTTAAAAAGTAATTCTATTTTATATTATATAGTAATGGAATACATTGAAGGAATATGTCTAGATAAATGGATTAATAAATATTATTAAGACACAAAACATACATATTATATGAATTTATACATTGCATCTGAATTGTGCTCAGCAATTCACTATTCTCATTCAAAGAAGATTATTCATCGTGATATTAAGCCACTAAATGTATTTCTATCAATTAACGGTATGGTAAAAGTAGGTGACTTTGGTATATCAAGATTTATAGATGCTGCAACTCGAACGCATACAGTATGGAAAATGAACTCCCCTGCCTATTGTTCTCCAGAACAATGGAAAGGAGAAAAACCTGATGTATTTACAGATATCTACCAACTAGGATGTAGTCTGTACCAACTCTTTACAGGTAAGCTTCCATTTGAATGTGATACAATAATCACTTTAATGAATTGTCATTTGAACGACACTCCGACTGAGCCTAACAAATTAAATTCAAATATTTCAGACGATCTGTCCAATATCATTATGCAATCACTCAAAAAGAATCCAATAGATAGACCCGAGCTTTGGAATTTTATAGATACTATTACTAAAGAAATAATTGGCGCATATGAAATAGCAATTGATACTAGTACTGAAGAGGAATGTGTTCAGAATTTAGTTAGTAGTATAACTGAATTTGATATTGAAGTATTAAAAAAAAGAAAATGTACCTTTATTATACCTAATTGCTATGAAGCACTTTCCGAATCTATTCAACTGTTCTTAAATGGATTCTCTAATTTTAATATTGTTAAAGTCAATGATGAGTCGCTAGAAGAAGTGGCAGCAACAAATTAGCGTCATTTCATACTATTTCCTTGCTCACAATCTACTAAAATAACATGGCAAAGAGAGTGTACATAGATTCTACATCTAGCTAACGATCAATCTCTTAAACAATCAGTAATTTTACCTACTTTATTCCTTTTTATCCCAATTCACCATTATACTGAAGCAATCGAAAAGTTTATTGAAGGGAAACAGATCAGAAAGACAACAACTTTTACGCCACCGGAGGGACTAACAGAGAAAAAGGTCGATAAACTGGTCAAAGAAGAATACATAAATTTTAAGAAACGGTGCAAGGGTCTATCTGCATTTAATGAAAATATGAGATTCTAGGAGCTGTCAGAAGAATACTTTATACTCTACGCTCCCAATAAGCTTAAGGCTATAAGAAACACGAACTAGAATTACAAATGTCCATGATTTAAACATTTAAATATCCTGACATAGTATTCACTTCTGATACTGGCAATTATAAAGACAGGTGCGGCTTAAATACATCATTTCACAGCTGGTTAAAAGGAACTGACTTTGATTTCCTTACATTACATTCATTGTGTCATTGTAATGCCACGCTGTTAATAAATAGTGGTGTAGATTTTAAAGTGGCATCCGATCATTTAGGTCATTCTGATCTATGGATAACTGCTGACATATATGCTGACGTGCTTGCTTCCATAAGAAAGAAAACTGCTGAGATTATAGAATTGAAAGGTTCTATAATGAATGTTGGGGTATGTGATTTTTTAATCATGTATTCCAACATTTTTAGTTTTATATTAAAATGCATCTATACGAAACCTCTTAAT
>JARBTX010000104.1 GCA_029239975.1 Anaerocolumna sp. | reverse complement strand
ATTAAGAGGTTTCGTATAGATGCATTTTAATATAAAACTAAAAATGTTGGAATACATGATTAAAAAATCACATACCCCAACATTCATTATAGAACCTTAAAATTATGCTCTTAAATCAAAGTTATATCTTGCTACAGAAGATGAAGCAACATCCTGATTTAAAAAGTCTTCAATAACATTTACCTCTTTTTCTTGATTTAATATCTCGCTTTTTAGTACATACCCTTTATCCATTAATATTTGCTCTAATGTATTTATATTAGAAGAGATTAAATCATAAGACTCAGAATCTTTTAAATAAAATTTACTAACAACATTCCTGTTATGCAGTTCTAGATACACATCAATTGGTCCAAGGTGATCCATATCAAGATGAAGTAAAACACTGATACCATCTTTCGCAGTACGGCCTTCTTTCTTTTTTGTGTATACATATAATTCACCATTGGCAGTTTGGTTCTTAAGTTTCAATGGAAGTTGTATGTAAGTAAAAATTGAATTTAACGTATTCATAAAATTTATATTATCTTGCAGATGGGATGCTTGATTAGAAATTGTATTATTAAAATTATTGTTCGTTTGTCCTTCTGCAAATTCTTTTATCTGAGTTAAGTTTTGATATAAATTATCGAAGTGTTTATCGATTTCACCTTCTTTTTTTATCGACTCAGGTGTAAAGGTCCATTTGGATAGTATCTCTTCTTGCACTAATAGTTTATATTCTTTTGATGATAATAGTGTTTTTACATCTTCAGATTGAGCATTACTTAAGTTTGTACTAATCCATTTTAACAGTTCATTTGAAGTAATATTACCACTAGTTATTTGCTCTCGTAAGTTACCAGTTGGTGAAAAGTTATCAAGCAAGGTTAATAAATTCAAACGATCGGCACTTGATAGATACGAACTTATTTCGTTATTGTAGTTTGGTATACTTTCATATGTATTAAATAATGTTTGTACAGCGGTTGTTTCTTTTAATAAGGAGATTAAATCTAAATCAGTAGGATTTAACTCATTATTTTGTTCGAATAATGTCTTTAATGCATTCGCAATATCTTCTATTTTAGCACTACCGTTTCTTATGCTTGTTATCAATTCATTATTAATAGAAGAAACAGAACCTTTTAATTGCTCAAGCATATCAGAGAGTTTTTGACTTTCTTCCGGTGTTAGAATACTAGCAGTAGTTAATAAAGCACTGTTTGCAGTATTTGAAGTTGCTAATTCATTAGGGGTTATAGGGTTAATGTTATGTTCTGAATTAGCATTATTGATTGCAGTTTCATTAAGAATAAGATTTAATAAATTTTTACTCTGATTCAGATATTCATTATATGGAATATTTATATTTGTCTCAAAGAATTTTGGTATGTTTTCCACTAGTTGATTCATTTCAGTCATCATACTATGTTCTAAATTTTTATAGGATTCATATTGTGCTATGTTTGCTTCTGTTATTGGCATATGAAATTTATTCATTGATACCAAAGTAGAAATGGGAACATCTTTATAAAGCACAGATTGTTTTATTAATAACATTATCGTATTTTTATCAATTGGCATTTGCTGATTTAACAGCTCGCTCACGATGGACTGATTTCTAATATTCTTACTTAATCCTGCTAATTCTAAAGCCTTATCGATGGTGGTATCTTTTGTAACATTAATTCCATTGGATATAATTTTTAAAGTTAGATTTTTTAAGGAAACGTCTTCTACTTTAAATGTTACTCGGTCACCAATGGAAAGATTATTCACTTCTTCAAGTTTCCCAGAAAGAATTCTTCCGTCTTCTAATTTTACGCTTACTTCTTGATTTCTTAAGTCAGTTACTTCACCATGTATGATTTGACCTTTTTCTAAGCCAATCGTAGAATTATTAGAAGAAGTATAATTTGCTACGGTGGAAGTGCCAGAAGACTGATAGGATTGTGAAACACTAGGATTAGATCCTGAAATTTTATTATTAAACATAATACCTACCCTTTCTTTTATACTTATTCCAGGCAATTGCGAAACTATATTGCATAATTAAAAAAGCCCCTTTGATGTTTCGCCATTACTTAACACTTATTCTAAGGTAATATTAAATTATAAAGATTTGCTTCTTTTATATAAATGATATATCGGTAATTATGACCAATTCATTAAAGGTAATTTATGTTTTTAATAGGGACAATTGAAACTACATTAGATGAAATATAATATTATTCTAGTAATAAAAAAAAGCATTTCGATAGCATTCGATAAAATTTTGGATAATTATTCTTTTTAGTGCGTTAATATGAAAAAATGTGTTGCTTTTATAATTAATATATATTATAATCTTTCTCAGAACAAAGGCGTTCTTAAGTACTCTATTTTTGTGCTTGGGACGTCTATTTTGTTATACGCAACACGTGAATACAATAATACAATACAGTTATGGACTAGATTGTATACGAGAATATTATTGTTTATCAAATAAAGAAAAGAGGCGTGCATATGAACAAACATAGTTTAGAAGAATCAAAGCGTGTGCAGCAAGGCTTGTATGATCCGCGATTTGAACATGATAACTGTGGTATTGGTGCTGTAGTGAATATCAAAGGTATCAAGACACATGAAACAGTAGCCAATGCTTTAAAGATTGTTGAGAATCTAGAGCATCGTGCTGGTAAAGACGCTGAAGGTAAAACAGGTGATGGCGTTGGTATCTTATTGCAAATATCACACAAATTCTTCGCTAAGGAAGTGAAGGCATTAAACATACAGATCGGTGATGAAAGAGATTACGGTATCGGTATGTTTTTCTTTCCCCAAGATGAGTTAAAAAGAAATCAAGCAAAAAAGATGTTTGAAATTATTATAGAGAAGGAAGGGATGGAATTCCTTGGTTGGAGAAAAGTCCCTATTCGTCCTGAAATATTAGGACATAAAGCAGTTGAATGTATGCCTTATATTATGCAAGGTTTTGTTAAAAGACCTTCTGGAGTAAAAAAGGGCTTAGCATTTGACCGAAAACTTTATATTGCAAGAAGAACCTTCGAACAAAGTAATGATAACACTTATGTGGTTTCTTTATCTAGCCGTACTATTGTTTATAAAGGTATGTTTTTGGTTGGACAATTACGTATGTTCTTCGAAGACTTGCAAGATGCAGATTATGAATCAGCTATTGCTATTGTTCATTCACGTTTTAGTACGAATACAAATCCAAGCTGGCAGAGAGCACATCCAAACCGCATCATTGTCCATAATGGTGAAATCAATACAATTCGTGGAAATGTAGATAAGATGCTTGCTAGAGAAGAGACAATGGAATCTAAGTATCTAGATGGAGAACTTCATAAAGTACTTCCAGTTGTAAATACGGAAGGTTCTGACTCAGCAATGCTTGATAATACGTTAGAATTCTTAGTTATGAGTGGAATGGAGTTACCACTGGCAGTTATGATTACAATTCCAGAACCATGGGCAAATGATCAAAATATGAGTCAGAGTAAGGTTGACTTCTATCAATATTATGCAACTATGATGGAACCATGGGATGGACCTGCTTCCATACTATTTAGTGATGGAGATATTATGGGTGCAGTACTTGACCGTAATGGTTTAAGACCTTCCCGTTATTATATAACAGATGATGATCATTTAGTTTTATCATCTGAAGTTGGTGTTTTAGATATACCAGCAGATAAAATTGTGAAAAAAGAAAGACTACGTCCAGGAAAAATGTTATTGGTAGACACTGTTAAGGGATGTCTAATTGATGATGAAGACTTAAAGAATAATTATGCAAGTCGTAGACCATATGGTGAATGGCTTGATCGTAATTTAGTTCGATTAAAAGATCTTCATATACCAAATAAAAAAGTACTGGAATATAACGACGAAGAAAGAGCTAAACTTCAAAAAGCGTTCGGATATACCTATGAAGAATATAAAACCACAATTCTTCCTATGGCTAGATCAGGAGCAGAACCAGTATCTGCAATGGGTGCTGATAGTCCGTTGCCAATACTTTCTGGAAATAATCCACCATTATTTAATTACTTTAAACAGTTATTTGCACAAGTAACGAACCCACCAATTGATGCTATTCGTGAAGAGATTGTAACTTCAACTGATGTTTATATTGGGGAAGATGGTAATATTTTAGAAGAAAAAGCGGAAAATTGCAAAGTGCTTAAAATTCATAATCCTATCTTAACTAGTACAGATTTATTAAAAATTAAATCTATGAAGATTCCTGGCTTTAAGGTAGAGACGATACCAATTATATATTATAAGAATACATCTTTAGAAAAAGCAATTGACCACATCTTTGTTGAAGCAGACCGTGCATATAAAGAAGGTGCTAATATATTAATCTTATCTGATCGTGGAGTGGATGAGAATCACGTAGCAATACCATCTCTATTAGCTGTTTCTGCAATGCAACAACATTTAGTTAGAACTAAGAAAAGAACCGCAGTAGCAATGATTCTAGAAAGTGCAGAACCTAGAGAAGTACATCATTTTGCAACACTTCTAGGATATGGCGCTTGTGCAGTTAACCCATATTTAGCACAGGAAACAATTAAACAATTAATCAACAACAATATGTTAGATAAAGATTTCTATGCAGCTGTGAATGACTATAACAAAGCTGTAATCAAAGGAATTGTTAAGATAGCTTCTAAGATGGGTATTTCTACAATCCAATCTTATCAAGGTTCTAAAATCTTTGAAGCAATTGGTATATGTAAAGAAGTAATCGATAGATATTTTACAGATACGGTAAGTCGTATCGGTGGAATAACAATGAAAGATATTGAAAAACAAGTGGATGATCTTCATACACATGCATTCGATCCATTAGGTCTTAATGTAGACTTAACATTAGAAAGCAATGGTAACCACAAATTAAGAAGTGGAAAAGAAGAACATCTTTACAATCCAAAATCAATACATTTATTACAATCAGCTACAAGAACTGGTGATTACAATTTATTTAAAGAATATACCAAGTTAATTGATGAAGAAGAAGCAGGGGTTAACTTAAGAGGACAGCTTGATATTAAGTATCCAGAACAAGGAATATCAATTGATGAAGTGGAAAGTATTGAATCCATCGTTAGAAGATTTAAAACTGGTGCAATGTCCTATGGTTCTATCTCTCAAGAAGCTCATGAGACCTTAGCACTTGCTATGAACATGTTAGGTGGAAAATCCAATAGCGGTGAAGGTGGAGAAAGCTTAGAGCGTTTGACACTTGGAAAAGATGGTTTAAATCGTTGCTCTGCAATTAAGCAAGTAGCATCCGGTAGATTTGGTGTAACTAGCCAGTATCTTGTAAGTGCAAAAGAGATTCAAATAAAGATGGCACAAGGTGCTAAACCAGGCGAAGGTGGACAATTACCAGCTGAAAAGGTTTATCCATGGGTAGCAAAAACAAGGCATTCAACCCCAGGTGTAGGTTTAATCTCCCCACCACCACACCATGATATCTATTCTATTGAAGATTTAGCACAATTAATATATGACTTAAAGAACTCCAACAAAGATGCAAGAATTTCAGTAAAATTGGTTTCTGAAGCAGGTGTTGGTACAGTAGCTGCAGGTGTTGCAAAAGCAGGTGCAGGGGTAATCTTAATTTCTGGTTATGATGGTGGTACAGGTGCTGCACCTAGAAACTCAATTTACAATGCAGGACTTCCATGGGAATTAGGTCTTGCAGAAACCCACCAAACATTAATTATGAATGGCCTTCGTAATAAAGTAGTGATTGAAACAGATGGTAAGCTTATGAGTGGACGTGATGTTCTTGTAGCAACCTTACTTGGTGCTGAAGAATATGGATTCGCAACAGCTCCACTTGTTACAATGGGTTGTGTCATGATGAGAGTATGTAACCTTGATACCTGTCCTGTAGGTGTTGCAACTCAAAACCCTGAACTTCGTAAGAATTTCAAAGGAAAACCAGAATATGTAGTAAACTTCATGCGTTTTATCGCTCAAGAAGTTCGTGAATATATGGCAAGACTTGGAGTTAAAACTATAGATGAATTAGTAGGTCGTACGGATTTATTACAAGTAAAAGACGTTGTGAAAAAAATGAAAGCTACTAAAATTGATTTCTCAGCAATATTAAATAATCCATTTACTACAAATACATCCGAAAACAGATTTGATCCAAAACAAGTTTATGATTTTGAACTTGAAAAAACAATAGATGAAAAAGTATTGTTAAAGCAATTAAAACAAGCAATTGCTAACAAACAATCTAAAAAAATTAAAGTTGAGATTACAAATATCGATCGTACCTTTGGAACTATTCTAGGTTCTGAGATTACAAAAGCACATGGCGATTCAACACTTGAAGATGATACGTATGTAATCAACTGTATCGGTAGTGGCGGACAAAGCTTTGGTGCATTTATACCAAAAGGATTAACATTAGAACTAAGTGGTGATAGCAATGACTATTTTGGAAAAGGTTTATCTGGCGGTAAGTTAATCGTATATCCACCAAAGGGAAGTAAATTCGCGGCAGAAGATAATATTATTATCGGTAACGTTGCTTTATATGGTGCTACTAGTGGTAAAGTATATATTAACGGTGTAGCAGGAGAACGTTTCTGTGTACGTAATTCTGGTGCAACAGCAGTTGTTGAAGGTGTTGGCGATCATGGATGTGAATATATGACAGGTGGTCGTGTTGTTGTACTTGGTAGAACAGGTAAGAACTTTGCAGCTGGTATGAGTGGTGGTATTTCCTATGTTCTAGATGAAGATTCTGATCTTTATAAGAAATTAAATAAAGAAATGGTATCTATGGAATCTGTGTCAGAAAAATATGATGTTCTTGAATTAAAAAGTATGATTGAAGATCATGTTGCAAATACCAATTCTGCTAAGGGTAAGCATATACTTGATAATTTCAAAGATTATTTACCTAAATTTAAAAAGATTATTCCACATGACTATAGACGTATGCTGTTAACCATTGTTCAAATGGAGGAAAAAGGTCTTAGCAGTGAACAAGCACAAATTGAAGCATTTTTTGCTAATACCAGAGGCTAATGTGAAATTGATATTTCACGCCCTTATTATAAGCAGTAACCGAAGCAGACGTAGGTTTGCAACGTGAGAAAAGGAGGCGCGATATGGGAAAACCAACAGGATTCATGGATTATGATAGAAAAGATACTCGTGCTGTAAAGCCGACTGAAAGAATCAAAGATTTTAATGAGTTTCATTCACCATTATCAAAGGAAGATCGTAAAAAACAAGCTGCCAGATGTATGGATTGTGGAGTTCCATTTTGTCAATCTGGTATGATAATTGGAGGTATGACTTCTGGTTGTCCAGTAAATAACTTAATTCCAGAATGGAATGACTTACTTTATAATGATAATATGAACGAAGCGTTAAATCGTTTACTTAAAACAGATAATTTTCCAGAGTTTACGGGTAGAGTATGTCCAGCTCCATGTGAAGCGGCATGTACTTGTAATATAAGTACAAAACCGGTATCCATTAAGGAAAACGAATTGGCTATTATTGAAAATGGGTATTCATCTGGATATATTAAAGCAGATCCACCAAAAGTAAGAACAGGAAAAAAAGTTGCAGTGATTGGTTCAGGTCCATCTGGACTTGCCGCTGCAGATCAATTAAATAAACGTGGTCACTCTGTTACAGTATTTGAGCGTTCTGATCGTATTGGTGGTTTGTTAATGTATGGAATACCTAACATGAAATTAGAAAAACATATTATTGATCGAAGAATTAATATTATGAAAGAAGAAGGTATTACCTTTATTACTAGCGCTGATATTGGTAAGAATGTAAAAGCTGCTAATATCTTAAAGGATTTTGACCGAGTAATTTTAGCATGTGGTGCCTCTAACCCAAGAGATATTAAAGTTCCAGGTAGAGATTCAAAAGGTGTATATTTTGCAGTAGATTACCTAAAGAGTGTTACTAAGAGCTTATTGGATTCTAAATTTGAAGATAAAGCTTTCATTAATGCAAGTGGGAAGAATGTACTTGTAATTGGTGGCGGCGATACTGGTAATGACTGTGTTGGTACTTCTATCAGACAAGGTGCAAAGTCAGTAATTCAGTTAGAAATGATGCCACAACCACCAGAAACTAGAAGTGAAGATAATCCTTGGCCAGAATGGCCTAAAGTCTTAAAGACAGATTACGGCCAAGAAGAAGCCATTGCTGTATTTGGAAATGATCCAAGAATATATGAAGCAACTGTGAAAGAGTTTATTGCTGATAAAGATGGTAACTTAATCAAAGCGAAAATAGTTCGTCTTGAAAAGAAATATCATGAAGATACGAAACGTTACCAAATGGATGAAATTCCAGGCAGTGAAATAGAAATTGATGTAGACTTAGTATTTATTGCAGCAGGTTTCTTAGGTTCTGAAAACTATGTAGCAAAAGCATTTGGTGTTGAATTAAATGCTAGAACCAATGTAAATACAGCAGATGGCAAATATCAAACAAATGTTGAAAAGGTATTTGTTACAGGAGATATGCACAGAGGTCAATCACTTGTAGTTTGGGCTATTCGTGAAGGTAGAGAAGTAGCTAGAGAAGTTGATGCACATCTTATGGGTTATAGTAATCTGGCATAAAGCTAGTAGTTAAATTTAGATATTAATTGTGCTATGTTATAATAGTAAAATTCTAAAGTTAAATAAGAATAAGAAAAAATCCTCAAGTGTTTTATTATTAAATATATTAATAATAAAACATTAGAGGATTTTTTGCTTGTTACATCATGTGACAATAATATTTAGTTTGTATATACATCATATGACAATTATATTTGGTTTGTATATACATCATAAATCTTAAGAATCTCAATTACTTTATTATCTGTAGTAAAGAGATAAAACACAATCATAGATTCATGGTTACGAATCTCTGGTCGGACGATTATTTTAACGCCATATAAAGTAATATAATCATTCGTCAGTTTATCTCTCGTAGAATCTATAATATATTTTATTATAATTCCATCGTATTGCAATATACTTATTATTGGTGGCCCTTCTAGCTCATATTTTGTGAGTCTAACTTTGTCCTGTATACCTTCTTCCACATGACTTATGAAAGTAAATAATTGAATGATATTATAAGATGAAAGGAAATCAATCATAATATCATTATTATTTAATGACATCTCCTTTGTATATTTCGTGGGTAACGATTTTAGTTCATTATAGATGATTTCATTTGAACTTATTTCAGTAGTACTTATATTAGATGAAGTAATTTTAGAATCAATTATATTATCCTTAATAACTTTGTTATTTATAATAAGATTCATAATTTCTTCATTATTATAAATCGCATTTGACTTTAAGATATTTCTTAATTGGTTAGAAATATTTGTATCCTTGTTATTCATGTAGTACCTTTATATTTTTTTATATTATACGATAAAAATAAATAACTAATGCTAAATCCATATATAAAATGTAAAAAAAATAGATATGTATTTATTCAAGTGAATTATGAATTAATATTAATTAGTAATACTTATCAGTTATAATCTGGAATTTAACTTTTATTATTAATTTTGTTGTGATATAATACAACTAAAAGTCAATGGAGGTAGAAAGATGTATTCATTTGAAGATATTAAAGTATTTGATCCTGAGTTAGCGGAAGCTGTGACTAAGGAAATCGGAAGACAGAATGATCATATAGAATTAATTGCATCAGAGAATTTTGTAAGTAAAGCAGTTATGGCAGCTATGGGAAGTCCATTAACGAATAAATATGCAGAAGGCTACCCAAGTAAAAGATATTATGGCGGATGTGAATATGTTGATATTGCAGAAAACTTAGCCATTGAAAGAGCAAACCAATTATTTGGATGCACCTATGCTAACGTGCAACCACATTCAGGTGCTCAAGCGAATATGGCAGTATTTTTTGCTTTATTAAAACCAGGTGATACAGTTATGGGTATGAATCTAGCACATGGTGGACACTTAACTCATGGTAGTCCTGTTAACATGTCAGGAAGTTATTATAATATCATACCATATGGTGTAAATGAAGAAGGCTTCATTGACTATGATGAACTACAAAAGTTAGCACAAGCTCACAAACCAAAATTAATTGTGGCTGGAGCAAGTGCTTACGCTAGAAAGATTGATTTTAAGAAATTTAGAGAGATAGCAGATGAAGTTGGAGCTTTTCTTATGGTTGATATGGCTCATATTGCAGGTTTAGTTGCTGCAGGTTACCATGAAAGTCCAATCCCATATGCACATGTAACAACCACTACAACACATAAAACACTAAGAGGACCAAGAGGTGGTATGATACTCTCAAGTGCAGAATTTGCGGAAGAGTATAAGTTAAACAAAGCCATATTCCCAGGAATTCAAGGTGGACCATTAATGCATGTAATTGCGGCGAAAGCAATATGTTTTAAGGAAGCACTTGATCCAAGTTTTAAAGAATATGCTGGTAAAGTTGTTGATAATGCAGCTGCATTATGCCAAGGGCTAATGAACCGTGGTTTTAATATCGTATCAGGTGGAACAGATAATCATTTAATGTTAGTTGATCTACAAAATAAAGGGGTTACAGGAAAAGAAACTGAAAAATTACTTGATGCAGCTAATATAACATGTAACAAAAATACAGTACCAAACGATCCAGCATCACCATTTGTTACAAGTGGTATTAGACTCGGAACTCCAGCCGTTACTACAAGAGGTATGAATACAGCAGACATGGATGTAATTGCAGAAGCTATTTCTATGTTAATTGAAGATGTCGATACAAACAAAGCTAAGGCAATGGAATTAGTAAAAACATTAACAAATAAATATCCTTTATA
This sequence comes from Anaerocolumna sp., assembly GCA_029239975.1. Lineage (GTDB taxonomy): Bacteria > Bacillota > Clostridia > Lachnospirales > Lachnospiraceae > Anaerocolumna. Next base: position 4,973 of record JARBTX010000104.1, on the reverse strand, counting down.
TTAAAAGTACTTTTTGTTATTTCGTGGAATATATTATCTAAGGTTATATCTTGTAATTGATGAATGGAAGTTATTCAAACATATAATCAAAATATATAATAAAATATAAATAAATATATAAATAAATAAATGCAATTACGGAAGGAGCTTTTTATGAGACGACATGTTATTTATGCATAGCAGAGGCTATTGCATACTGAATTGAAATAACATAACAATTAAGATTATGAATGTATCCCTAGAGTAGAATTATATGTCTACTTAGGAATAAATTATTTAATAGTTCGGATGCCATAGCCTTTGCTCACCCCATCAAGATAATTTTGAAGGAGGAGCATTTATGAGCTATGTAAAAGCAGAACAAGTTTTGCCACAAGATTTGGTGGCGTTAATTCAACAATATATTGACGGAGAATATCTCTATATACCAAGAAAGGCAACTAATAAGAAAAGTTGGGGCGAGAATACCAATGCCAGAGAGAGTATTCAGGTAAGAAACAGAGAAATCTATGAAAAATATCTTAATGGAGCAAAAGTAGAAGAATTAGAATCAGAATATTTTTTATCGATTAAAAGTTTGCAAAGAATTGTATTGCAGGAAAAGAAACGTCAAGTATATGAATAACCATAATATAGAGAAGAAAAGGCCCATGATTTTTAAAACATGTGCCTTTTCTTTAGAAATACTATTGTAGTCTATTAAATCTGTACTAATATTCATCTTCTCCTGAAATTATAAAGTCAGATCTATCTCTTGGATTTTGCTCAAGAAGATATTTATTTTCTCCTATCATCCATTGTTCCCAAAAATCAAGTGCATTTTCACCATCCCGTTCTAAACCTCTCTTCAAACGAAGTTCTTTATTACATTCAACAAAGATTTTGATATCATAATTAGTATATAGCAGTTCACTTATAGAATAGACTCCTTCAATTATAATTAATCCATTTGGTATTACATTGTGCCATTCAGCTAATTTATCTGTTACCCAATCGTACCGTTGATACTTTGCTTCCATATTAATAATAATAGGTAGAATAACATCTTGTTTCAATCTTTTTAAATCATAATCAGCTCCAGGTTCTTTTTTACTCATTTCCAGTTGTGATCTTTGATTTGATGGTTTATAAAAATCATCCGTATGTATGATCTGACCATCACCATATTTTGATACTATAAACTCAGCTAACGTACTCTTTCCTGACCCCCCACAGCCATCAATAGCAACGATGCAATATTGCTTTACGTAAATATTCTCTTTTATTTTCTCTATTATTTTCTCTATCATCTTTTTCCCCTAAATTTACGATTTATCATTCTTTGTAATCAGTTCTTTGTTATATAAAAATGGACTTTTCAGTAGCATGTTTTATGAATGTATATTTTATGTATAAATTTATTATAACATAGTTTATTTCTAGTTCTTAAAAATAATTCAGAAAAGAGTTTAAGGTTTTTCTTTAAAAGGTTGCATGTTAAACTGATTTTATGAAGTAATTGCGTAACATCAAAGATGTCCTTATTGATTATACAATATAGTTTCGCAATTACCTAGATTTTATTAAATATAAAAGGAGGATATATTCATATGACTAGAGCCGTTAATTGTTAATTTTCAAATTGAATAACAATCATGAAATGCAGGAACTTCTGCGTTTTATTGGTTGTACCCAATTTTTGATTGGTTTTTTGTTACGTCAATTAGAATTTAAGGGAATAACAATGAAAATTAGCATGAGCTGTATAGAAATATGAGTATATCTATAAATATAAACATTCGCTTATTCTATGAATCATGGAATAAGCTTTTTTATTTTAAATCGATTGGTTATGTTTGAACAATAGCATGATATAGATAATTAAAACAAGCAAACTGTTTGTTATAGTTAACGTTTAACAATATTTTGTATTAAATATTTTAATATATTTCTATCATGTCTGCCTAACCATTCTTAATAACTTTAAAACATATTTTTGTACAGCTCTTTAAAAAAGGAGCGTATATTATGAAATCTAATTTTAAAAAGCAAACTTGGAGTATAAATACAAAAGGAACTCCAACAATTATTAAAAATTGTTCTAAATGTGGGAAGCAATGTGAATTCATAAACAGTGGAAATTTTAGGGTAAATGCGAATCATAAGATGCTTGATGTATGGTTAATATATCAGTGCAAAAAATGTAACACAACATGGAATATGGAGATATTATCGAGAACAAATGCAAAATCAATTGATGAGACTAGTTACAAGATGTTCTTAGAAAATAATAAAGATTTAGCTGAAAAATATGCTTTTGACATAAATACTCTTTCAAAAAACAAAGCAGTTGTTGACTTTTCAAGTGTTTCTTACCAGATACAAGAAGATATAACCAATTCAATTTTAGCGGAAGAGGGATTAGAAGTCACAATTCAATGTAAATTCCAAATTGATGTACGTTTGGATAAGATAATTAGCGAAAAGCTTAATATATCAAGAGAAGAAGTTAAGAAGATGTGTCAAAATGGGCTTATTTTATCTGATTCTAATAATAACATCGGGAAAGTAAAAGTAAAAGATGGTATAACATTTCAAATATTAGGTAATGCCATTGCTGATAAAATAGATAACTCTAGTCAATTGGAGGAGTATAATACCCTTGCAGTTAATCATTAATATGAATTTTGATATAATGATATATTTATTATTATTTACATTGCAGTAAATGAAAGCGCATGGTATAATTTGGATATGCATTGGGGAAGACACCCATAATAAAAAACGTAACTGCATAATAATGATTCATTGTAAAATGATAGTTTTATATAACATACATGTTATTAAATATTGTTTGGCAATTGATTAAATAAGTTACAAGGGGGGAGATACCCATAGAAAAAAACGTTATTGTAACAGACGAATTAGGAAATCAGATTGGCAACACCTACCCAAAACGGGCAAGGGGCCTTATAAAGAATGGTCGGGCAGAGTTTGTGAATGCCTACGAAATTCGTCTTTCCACTCACTGTTCGTCCAATAAATTGGAGGAAAAGATAATGGAAAATAGATTATATTTTAATGCAAGAGAGTGGAAGTTTAACCCAGATTGTGATAAGAATGCTGGGGAAAGAACATTTATTACAGGACTTGATGGCAAATTAGTTGAGATTTATACGTTAGGTAATTGGGGTTGGGATTGGTCAGAAATTATTTCGAAACAATTAACACTTCAGAAAAATACGGAATATACATTTACCTTCTGGTTAAATGGTGGTGAAAATGATCGTAATAATGAAGTTTGCCGATTACAAATTACCTTTAATAATGATCATGAGAATTCATTAATCTATAAGTTAAATCGAAATTATATAAAACCATTAAAACATTATAAAGGATGGGAATTGTATGAAATTCCATTCACAACAGAAGACAACGAATATACAGAACTTAAGTTTGTTGCTCAAGCAGCTTTCATGGCTGTTATGCCAGCAAAAGATAAAGAAGAGTATGCGGATTTGCCTGATGAAGTAGATGAATTTTATAATGTAAGACCACAACGCCATAATATTGTATTTGATGATGGATGGCCTAATAATACCTGGTATTCTACTCAAAGATTAAAGTTAAGTTCTAATAATTCCAATAATCTAGGTAACAATATTAGTGATATTCCAAAGATTCAAGGAATTGACACTTCTAACTTTGAATTTAATTTTCAGAGCAAGATAATGGAGAAAATATTTGATGAGATAGATATAGACTCCATACAAGAAGAGATTGTTGAGAGAATTGATATTGATGATATCATTGAAGAAATTGATATTAATTCTATCAGAGAAGAGATTAAACGAGAATTAAAATCCCATTAGACATGTTCTGATTTTAAAGGATTATTACTAAGACTAAATTATAAAATTTAATGAATTATAAAAAGTTTACGTAATTAGATAAAATATAAAAAAATAGAAATCCATTAGCATTAGCATGAATAATGATTACTGTTAATGGATTTCTATTATAAATTTGTAATTATTTATTTTTAAATGAATTAATTAAATTATTTAAACATCTAGTTATAAATATAATAGAAACGATAGAAATGCTTGCAATACAGACATATTTAACGATTTCTGCAACGTCAACCTTTACGGTTATTCCTGTTTCAGCATCTTCTTTATTTTTATCAAATTTGCTCATATCAAAATCTCCTTTTTCTCCTTTTAATTAGGTATAATTTTATTTATTAAAAGCCAAGTTCTTCTCCCACTAAAATTACTTTAATTCTACCAGGAATTCTGGATTTTCTTGTTATTACGATCTCACAACACAGGCAATCTTCTGTAAGACAATTTGCACATCTACCAAGTTCTGCACATGGAGTATTCATACCAAGTCTAACGCAATTCGGTGGTGATGCCATATTACGTACTCGTTCAATACCAGTGTTGACATCAGTTACTATTTTATTCATACCAGCAATAATTATTACATTCTTAGGACCAGTAATCAGACATGCAACACGATTTCCAGAAGCATCAATATTAATTAATTGACCATCAATTGATATAGCATTTGAGCTCATGAAAAAATAATCAGAGGTAACTATTTTACTATACATGATTGATTTTTCATCGGGAGTTTTTGCATCCATACGGTCATAAATTATATAGTCTGATTCTTTTAATTCAGATATTAAGCCAATTTCTTCTAAGGTTTCTGAGCCACCCCAAGAGATAGAACATCCTGGTGTAAGAAAACGTTTTGCCATAATAAGAGCATCTTCTGAATTATCACAATAATACCCTTCAATGCCTCTTAAGTTAAATTTTTCAATAATACTATCAGCTAAATTCTCGTAATATTGCTTTTTTGGTGTCATGATTACCCCTCCTAAGACTAATTATTTTGCATTATATTTTTTTATAAAGCATACTCCGATAGCTCCAGGTCCTGTATATGTTCCTATTGTTACACCAATTTGAAACACAGGA
>JARBTX010000103.1 GCA_029239975.1 Anaerocolumna sp. | reverse complement strand
TTATATTCAAAAAGAAGTTAGGATGATTACAAAATCAGGTGAACTTATTTGGATATTAATCAACGGTAATTACATTGAAGACAAAAATGGATATCATACCATATCCGCGGTTCTTATTGATATTACCGAATCAAAGTTAATGCAAGAGAGACTTTTATTAGAAGAAGAACGTTACCGAGTAGCTGCAGAAATATCCAACGACATATTATTTGAATATGAAATTGATGATGACTTGATGAAATTTGCAGATAAGTACAAAGAATTATACGGACGAGATCCTATTTTAAAAAATTATTCTAAATCTAATGAGAAAATTAATGATATGATACATCCTGAAGATATAGGAGTTTTTTCAGAGTATTGCCGAGCATTACGTAGTGGCAAAGAAATGATTGAATCGGAGTTTCGTATTCTAGACGTAAAAGGGGAATATGTTTGGTGTCATACTAGGGGTAAAACCATTTATGACGATAACAAGCGTCCGAGCAGAGTAATCGGTAAAGTAGTAAATATTGATTTACATAAAAAAGAACTTCAGACTTTAGAATATAAAGCAAAACGTGATCCATTAACCGGCGTTTACAATAAGAGTACCACCAAAGATCTAATTGATCACTATATTGTGAAGCATAACAGTTCAAATCATATTTTTATGATTATAGACATCGATGATTTTAAAAGTATTAATGACCGTTATGGGCATTTACAAGGAGATAAGATTTTATCTTTTGTAATAAGTCAAGTGAAGATGATTTTTACTGCTGGTGAAATTATTGGTCGTATTGGTGGAGATGAATTTGCTGTATTTATTGGGGATATAACCAATAAAGATACGATATTTATGAAGGCAGATTTATTACAAAGAGCACTTCGAACTGTTTACAGTGAAGATGACTTTAAAATATCAATATCGGGTAGTATCGGTGTTTCACTATATCCCCGTGATGGAAGCAATTATAATCAATTACTAAATTGTGCAGATAAAGCATTATACGATGTGAAAGAGCAAGGTAAGGATGGATATAAGCTGTTTACTTAAATTCTTTTAAGGAAACAGCTTTTGTTATGCTTAAAAGTACGGTATATGCAACACATAATAAAAAGCAAAAACCAAGTAACATGACTAAGCCACCCTTTGCTGGTGACATTAATTCGTATATACGGAATAATATGTAACTGCATAAAGCTACAATAATGCTAGGTTTCGCTATGAAATCCATGGCATTAAATGGTGGTTTAATCTGTTTCATAACTACAAACCCATCAAAAGCAGTGATTGCTAATTGACTTACAAGTAAGCTAATCAAATATCCATTCATACCCGTTTTTGGTACTACAAATACGATGATTAAAATACGTATGGTTAAACCAAAAACATTGTTTAGAAAAGTTAAATGTGCCAAACCAAGTCCATTTATAATACTGCTTAAGGTAGTTGTAATGTATAAAAATGGACATAACCATGCAAGAGTCATTAATAAACTACCTGCATATTTATTATGAAAGATTAAATTTCCTAATTCTTGACCAAATCCAATGAATAGACCAGCACTTAAAATACCAATAAGTATACTGTATTTTATGGAAAGTGAGGTTGATTTACGAATCATTTCATTATTATTAGAAGATTGTGCTTCAGATATGGTAGGCAATAAAAGAACAGCTAATGAATTTGTGATAGCAGATGGAAACATAATAAATGGGATTGTCATACCATTTAGTATACCAAATATCTTTAACGCTTCTGCACTGCTTAAACCATATTTTTTTAGCATAGTTGGTATTAAAATTGCTTCAACACTATGTAAGATACTAATAAGTAAACGATTTGCAGTTAATGGAATAGTCATTTTAATCAATGGTCTTGTAACTGCACTTTCGCTTCTTGAGTTATCTATTTTTGCTAATTTGGATAATTCTTTCGGAGTTTTGGTGCAAAAAAGAGAAGCAATATTATAAAGTTCCGAAGCGATTTCGCCTATTACCAAACCAAGTACTGCCAATTCACTTGTTACTTTCATATCGCCTTTGCCGAAATAACCTGCTAAAAAGTAAACAGCAATAACACGTATGATTTGTTCGAACAGCTGAGTGGTTGCAGGAACACCAGCTTTTTTTAATCCATAATAATAGCCATTAATACATGCAGTAACACCACAAAAAGGAAACACGTATGCAAGTAAACGAACGGATGAAATACAGGCCGGTTCACGTAATATGTTTGTAGCAACAAAATCGGAATAACGGTATATTACAAAGGATAAAAATAATGCTAAACTAACGGACATAAATAAGCCGACTTTTAGAATTTTTGAGATATTTTTATAATGTTTTTTACCTAATTCAGCTGCAACTAAGGTAGAGATGGCAGTTTGTATACCAGATGCAAAGATGGTAAAACAAATACCGTATACTGGAAATACTAATTGATAGATACCCAAAACTTCAGCACCCATTGTGTTCGATAGAAAGATTCGATAAAAAAATCCTATCACTCGTGTGGCAAGACCTGCAAGGGTTAGCACTAAGGTACCTTTAATTAAATTACTTTTGCTCATAAAAACCTCCACGTGTATATCACGACATAAGAGTAGATATCGTCCAATAAAAGAAATCTTAATTAAATATATTCGAAGAGCGAAAAACAATTCCAAATCTATTGACAAAATATATTAGTGGTGATAAGATGTCAAAAGAAAGCGCACTATTTTACTAGGAAATAAAATAGTGGGAAATAATAAGATCGAAATGAAAAGAGGTGTAAGAATGAAACTATCTACAAAAGGTAAATATGGTTTACGAGCTGTAATCGATTTGGCGATTAATGGTGATACAGAAGCAGTCGCTCTAAGCGGAATAGCGGAACGACAAGAGATATCCATAAGTTACCTTGAGCAATTAATTGCAAAACTAAAAAAGGCAGGAATTGTTAACAGTATTCGTGGAGCACAAGGTGGTTATCTCTTAGCAAAAAGACCGGATGAAATATCTGTAGGCGATATACTAAGAGCACTGGAAGGCGATTTGAATCCTGTTGATTGTGCTGAAATTGTAGGTAGTAGTTCTTCTTGTTCCGGAGCTGATTTATGTGTAACAAAATATGTTTGGATGCGTATTAGTGATAGTATAAATAATACAGTTGATAATATGATGTTGTCTGAACTGATTGAAGAAAGTAAAAAAGTACGATCAGAACACGGAATTCAAGATATCGATAATAATCGCAAAAAGCCTTCATGTGGACATTAGGAAAATATTATAGGAGATGACAGAATGGAAAAGAAAATATATTTAGATAATGCAGCAACAACAAAAACAAGACCAGCGGTTGTAGAAGCTATGTTGCCATATTTTACAGAGAATTTCGGTAATCCTTCCAGTGTTTATGAGTTTGCAACTCAAAATAAAAAAGCTGTTGATGAAGCCAGAGAAATTATAGCAAAAGCATTAGGCGCTGAGATTCCTGATATTTATTTTACAGCAGGTGGAACAGAATCTGACAATTGGGCTATAAAAGAAACTGTTGAAGCGTATAAAGCAAAAGGAAATCATATCATTACTTCTAAAATTGAGCATCATGCAGTTCTTCATACATGTGAATATCTAGAAAAACATGGAGTGGAAGTATCCTATATTGATGTCGATGAGAATGGTGTAATTAAACTGGATGAATTAAAGAAAGCCATAAGACCTACTACTATATTAATTTCAGTAATGTTCGCGAATAACGAGATAGGAACAGTTCAACCAATCAAAGAAATCGGTGAAATTGCGAAAGCAAATGGTATTCTATTCCATACAGATGCGGTTCAAGCTTTTGGTCAACTTGAAATTGATGTAAATGATTTAAACATCGATATGCTTAGCGCAAGTGGTCACAAATTAAATGGACCAAAAGGTATCGGTTTTCTATACATTAGAAAAGGACTTAAATTGAGATCCTTTGTACACGGTGGCGGACAAGAAAGACATAGAAGAGCTGGTACTGAAAACGTTCCAGGTATAGTTGGTTTCGGAAAAGCAGTCGAAATTGCTGTAGAAACTCTTGAAGCACGTCAAAAGAAAGAAATTGAATTAAGAGATTATTTAATAAAAAGAGTACTATCTGAAATACCATATGTTAGATTAAATGGTCACAAAACGAAGAGATTACCAAACAATGCAAACTTTAGTTTTCAATTTATTGAAGGTGAATCCTTACTTATTATGCTAGATATGCAAAATATCTGTGCATCCAGTGGTTCAGCCTGTACTTCAGGTTCCTTAGATCCTTCTCACGTACTACTAGCAATTGGTTTACCACACGAAATTGCACATGGTTCCTTACGTTTAACACTTTGTGAAGATAATACAATCGAAGAAATGGATTACGTTGTTGAAAAAATTAAAGAGATAGTAGAAAAGCTTCGTTCTATGTCTCCATTATATGAAGACTTTGTTAAGAGTTGCAATAAATAAGAATAACTACAAATAAGAATAATTACAAATACAGTAAGATCAGAGCCAAGAAAATTGGTGTAATTAAGGAGGAAATACGAATGTATAGTGAAAAGGTTATGGATCATTTTAGTAACCCAAGAAATGTGGGTGAAATAGAAAATGCAAGTGGTGTAGGTACTGTTGGTAATGCAAAATGTGGTGATATCATGAGAATATATCTTGATATTAATGCTGATGGCATTATAGAAGATGTAAAATTTAAAACATTTGGATGTGGAGCAGCAGTTGCAACTAGTAGTATGGCAACTGAATTAGTAAAAGGCAAAACTGTAAATGAGGCTTTACTTATTACAAATAAAGCAGTTATGGATGCACTTGATGGTCTTCCACCAGTAAAAGTACACTGTTCATTATTAGCAGAAGAAGCTATTCACGCTGCATTATGGGATTATGCGACTAAAAATAATCTAGTAATTGAAGGCTTAGAAAAACCAAAGTCAGACATCGGTGAAGAGGAAGTAGAAGAAAACTACTAGGAGGTATGGTTTGAATAAAGGAAAAGTAGTTGTAGGTATGTCCGGTGGTGTGGATTCTTCTGTTGCAGCTTACCTTTTAAAAGAAGCTGGATACGATGTAATTGGTGTTACTATGCAGATATGGCAGGATGAAGAAACAGCGGCTCAGGAAGAAAGTGGCGGTTGCTGTGGTTTAAGTGCTGTTGACGATGCTAGAAGAGTAGCCTATTCGTTAGAAATTCCTTATTATGTAATGAATTTTAAAAATGAATTTAAAGCAGCGGTTATGGACTATTTTGCAGACGAATATCTAAAAGGTAATACTCCAAATCCTTGTATTGCATGTAATAGATATGTAAAGTGGGAATCCTTACTAAAGCGATCACTTGATATTGGAGCTGATTTTATTGCTACAGGACATTATGCCAGAGTGGTAAAATTAGAGAATGGAAGATATACATTACAAAAGTCTGCTACATCTGAAAAGGATCAAACCTACGCATTATATAATTTAACACAATACCAACTTGCGCATACGTTAATGCCAGTTGGAGAGTACACAAAAGATGAAATCAGAGAAATTGCTAAGAATATTAATTTACGAGTAGCAAATAAGCCAGATAGCCAAGAAATATGTTTTATACCAGATAATGATTATGCTAAGTTTATAAAAGAGTATACTGGTGAAAGTCCTAAGGAAGGCAATTATGTAACTCCTGAAGGCAAGGTTCTTGGTAAACATAAAGGAATTATACATTATACCGTTGGACAAAGAAAAGGATTAAATCTATCGATGGGACATCCTGTATTTGTACTAGCGATAAGGCCAGAAACCAATGAGGTTGTGATTGGTAATGCAAATGAAGTATATAGTGAGAAGTTATATGCCAATAACTTAAACTTTATGTCCATAGAAGATTTGTCAGATGAGATGGTAGTAGATGCCAAAATAAGATATAGTCATAAAGGTTCAAAATGTACTATCAGAAGGGTAGATGCAGATACTGTGGAATGTATTTTTACAGAACCACAAAGAGCTGTAACACCTGGACAGGCAGTTGTATTCTATGATGGTGATTATGTTGTAGGTGGCGGCACTATTATGCGTAGAGAGCAATAAACATCAAGGCAAATTAGTAAGGAAATAAATGAAAAGTATAAAATAAAATAATAATATAAATAAATGTTATCGCATAAAGGTAACGTATAAGATAAAGAAAAGCACAGATACTATTTTTAGTAATCTGTGCTTTTTAACTTATCCTAATAGTTCAAAAATAGGCTTTTTTTGTTCAAAGGTTGCATAATAGTTAAAACCTAACGATAGAAGTAGTTGTTCTGCTCTTGGAAAGTCGTAACCTAGATGTTCTGGTTTATGGCCGTCTGAACCAATTGTAATCAATTCACCACCTAATTCCTTATATCTTTCTAAGATATCTGTTTGTGGATGTGGGAAACCTAATCCATATTTAAACCCTGCTGTATTAATTTCTATTCCTTTTCCAGAATGTATAATTGTTTTTATCATTTCATCAATAACGTCAGAATATTTTTTATAACTAAAATTCTGATTTTTATTTGGTGCGTATCTAACTACATAATCTAAGTGACCATAAACTTGAAAGTCTACATTAGATTTTACATTCTCAGTGATACTTTGAAAGTAAGAGACTATTCCTTCTTCTTCTGACTTGCTTTCCCAATACTTTGGTTGATATGGATCTACATTATTAACTAAATGTGATGAACCAATTGCAAAATCAAAGTCATAGGCTTTCATTAAATCATAATAGCGATTTGCAAGGTAGGGTTGTAAACCTAACTCAATCCCTTTTAACACCCTAATTTTATTATGATATTTTTCTTTTTTTTCTTGTAACTCTTTGAAATAGTCGTCTGGATTAAATACAAAGGGTAAACCATATTCTGGTGGAAAATCATAATCCATGTGATCTGTAAAACATATTTTTTTCAATCCTAAAGAAACTGCTTTTTCTATCATCTCATCCATGGTTGCTGTAGAATCACTTGAGAAATGTGAATGTACATGGTAATCTGCAATTATCATAATTATCTTACCTTTCGTAAAAACTAAGTTTAAAGGAATCGTGAGTCAAAGATTATTTAAAAATATGTTTTAAACAATTTACATATTAAAACTAATTAATAAAGTTAATAATAAATTTGACTTTATTTTATAACAGACTTTGACACTCATCTTCTAAATTCTTTAAGATATTTGTACAATTCCCGTTATATCTGGACTAACGATCATGGAGTAGTTGGTGTAATATACTACAAACCCAGGTTTTCCACCGTTCGGTTTTTTTACATTACGTTTTTCAGTATAGTCAATTTCAACTTTATCTGCATCTCTACCTTTTGAATAATATGCTGCAAGACGAGCTGCTTCTTCGTAGGTTCGGTCTGGTAATTCACTTCCATTGGTTTGTACAACAACATGGGAACCTGCCATTTTTTTCGCATGAAACCACCAATCACCACCAGTTGCAAACTTAAAGGTTAATTCATCATTTTGATAATTGTTTTTGCCAACATAAATATGAAAACCATCAGAAGAGATATAATGAAATGGTTTACTTGTAATCTTTTGCTTTTTATTTTTGGCACCTGGTTTTCCTGAAACAAATTTACGTTTCATGTAGCCATATTCCATTAATTCTTCTTTTAATTCAACCAAATCTTCTTCTGCTAGGGCAATATCAAGTGATGTTCTGATAGAATCTAGATGGACTAAATCCGCTTTCGTTTCTTCGATAAGTCCAGTTAATGCTTCAAAGGTTCGTTTTTGCTTATTGTACTTGTCAAAATAGCGTTTGGCATTTTCAGTTGAAGTAAGTGTTGAATCAAGAGGTATTGTAATCTCTTCGTTTGTATAATAATTTAGAGCGGTTAATGATTTAGCACCTGGTTCTAGGCTATAACCATAAGTATTAATAAGTTCTCCATATACTTTGTATTTATCACGTTTTTCTGTATCTTTTAATTGTTTTAATTGTAAATCATATTTTTTAGAATTACGTTCTATGGCATTTGAAACTATCTTTCTTAAGTCAACTGATTTTTGACGAATACGGGTAACGGTATTCTTCATAGAATAATAATTTTCTAATACAATTGAAATAGAAGAGTATTCTTGTTTTTCAAGACCATTATAACAGGTTAAATCTACACATGAAAATTCAACAGGTGTGCCATCTTCAAGGATAATATTTGGTTCATATTTATGTTCTTTTACATCCGTTAATAAGCGTTCCAAATTTTTATATAAATGAAGGCTTTCTAATTCCGTTAATGAACTGGTAGAGCTTTCAGAGTCAATCGATGCACGATTACAAACTTCATTTGCCATTAGTGGGCTAAAACCTGTAAGAGTAGTATATATTGCTTTACTAAGTGGTAATGGTTTATTAATCACATGTTCTGTATAATCTTCAAAAGTAAGAGTAAGTGGATCTAATTTTTCACCAGTTAGTGGTAAAAAGTATTCTCTACCTGGAAGAACCTCACGAACAGAACTAACTAAGTGAGAAACATGTTTGATACTATCTACTATTGTAAAGTTCTCATCGCAAAAGATAATATTACTATGTTTACCCATCAATTCTAATATAAGGTATTTAATGCATAAGTCACCAAGTTCATTTAAGTGTTCAATTTTAAATTGAATAATACGTTCTAAACTAGGTTGAATAATGTCTAATATTCTAGCACTATTAAGGTGTTTACGTAAAAGCATACAAAAACCAGGTGCTGTCATAGGATTTTGTTTACTTTCTTCTGTCAAATAAATAAGTGGTAAACTTGCATTGGCAGATAGAAATAATTTATAATTTTCTCGGTTACTTTTTATTGTTAAAACTAACTCATCCTTTTCCGGTTGAGATATCTTGCTAATTCTTCCATCTATTAATTTTTCTTTTAATTCGTATACTATATTCGATACGACTAGTCCGTCTAAAGCCATGGTATTTCTCCTTTATTTCGTAGATATTGAGAATGTTATAATCTCAATACTAAGTATTTCGTATTGGTTTTTATTAATACATTTGTATGAAATAATATGTCCTGTTAATTTTTCTTTTAGAAATCTTTAAATAAAACATAGAATAATATGGTATGAATATAGAGTTAGTATAACATTCAAAACGTTTTGTAGCAATAATTTTTCTGACATATTTTATGTAGTTGTCTTGACTTGTAAGTTTATATCAATTATAATAAAGTGAAATGCCTTTGTGATGATAGTAGGTAATTTACGCATATTCTTAAGAATATTGGCATTTCTTATAAATTTAAATAATGAAAGAACGTGTGAATATGTTAAAAAGCATGACTGGCTTCGGTAGATGTGAAGAATTAAGCGAAGAACGAAAGATAATTGTTGAAATGAAGGCAGTGAACCACAGGTATTGTGACATCTCGATTAAGATGCCGAAGAAACTTAGTTTTTTTGAAGCAGGTATACGAAATGTATTAAAACAATTTATTGGCCGTGGTAAAGTGGATGTATTTATCACGTATGAAGATTTTACAGAAAATAACGTATGCGTGAAATATAATGAAGATATAGCAAGAGAGTATTTTACTTATCTTACTAAGATGAGTGAAACGTTTGGTATTGATAATGATATAAAAGTATCGAATTTATCTCGTTTTCCTGATGTTTTTTCCCTTGAAGAGCAAACAATAGATGAACAAGAATTGTGGAAATTAGTTGAGAAAGCTGTAAAAGGTGCAGCCGAACAATTAGTAGAAACAAGAATCGCTGAAGGCGAGAATCTTAAAAAAGATATAAACTTAAAACTTGATGGAATGATTGAATATGTTTCTTTTATAGAAGAACGTTCGCCACAAGTTGTTTCTGAATATAGACAGAAGTTAACAGCTAAAGTAGGCGAGCTATTAGGCGATACAAAATTGGATGAAAGTGTACTAGCTACGGAAGTAACTATTTTCGCAGATAAAATTTGTGTGGATGAAGAAACGGTACGTCTAAGAAGTCACATTCAGAATATGAAGCTAACACTAGAAGCTGGCGAAGAGATAGGTAGAAAACTTGATTTTATCGCTCAAGAGATGAACCGAGAAGCAAATACTATATTATCAAAAGCTAGTGATATTAATATATCTAATAAAGCCATTGACTTAAAAACAGAAATTGAAAAAGTAAGAGAACAAATTCAAAATATTGAGTAACACATATTTTACTTCGAAGTGAGGAACATATGAATCGATTAATTAATATTGGTTTTGGTAATGTAGTCAATTCGAATAAGATAGTTGGAATTATCCGACCAGAGGCTGCACCTATAAAGAGAATGGTACAGAATGCTAAGGATGCTGGAACGGCAATTGATGCAACTTGTGGTAGAAAAACCAAAGCTGTTATAGTAATGGATAGTGGACATCTAGTATTATCAGCGTTATTACCTGAAACCATTTCAAATCGTGTGAATGTAAAAGAAGGTGTAAGCACTGAGATAATTACAAATATATTAGAATGATATTAAATGAATAAGTTTATTAAAGCAACATTTAAAAATAAAAAGGTTATAATATAGCGAAAGCATTAAGGAAGGAGTTTTAATATGTTACATCCATCATATACTGATTTAATGAGAGTAGTAAATAGTGAGGTAGAACCAGGTGAACAACCTGTAGTTAATAGTAGATATTCAATCGTTCTTGCAACTGCAAAAAGAGCAAGACAACTTATAGGTGGAGTGGATCCTATGGTAAATAGTTCATCAACAAAACCATTATCCATAGCTGTAGAGGAAATGTATCAATCAAAAGTAAAAATTTTGAATGATGACGAAACAAAGCAAGCTTAATAATAATAATTTTATAAATTTCATGAAAGCACTTTCGTATAGTTATACTAAAAGAATTAGTAACTATAAGAGAGTGCTTTATCATATAGTTATATAAGGGTTTACTTCCCATATGTGAAGATAGGAGAACAATATGGATGTAAAAAGACGTGACGAGAATCAGGAAAACAATAGACTTCATAATAACCTGACTGAACAATCATGTAATGAAAATAAAATAACCGGAAATTCATCAATATATATAAAGAATGAATCAGAGCATGGTATTTCTGGTAATGAGATTGTTGACATAGACAGAGATATGAAATTAGAAGATTTAACAGACAGTTACATGGACTTAAGAAACGATTTTCTTGGATTAAAGTACAGTTCTATGGACACAGAAAATAAATCTAAAGACTTTGATATTAATGATACAGATATTAATGATATTGATAATAAAAACACGGATAATAAAGAAACTGATAAGGATACACTAAGTAACAAAGACGGAAAAGAAACGAATTATCTAAAAGAAATCTTAGAAATGGTAATATACTTTGCTGTTGTTATATGTTCCGTCTTTTTAATACATCAATTTGTAGGGCAACAAATTGAAGTAAGTGGAAGTTCCATGGAGAATACGTTACAGAATAAAGATCATCTAATACTTGAAAAATTAAGTTATGAATTTGGTGATCCAAAGAGATTTGATATAGTAGTCTTTCGTCCTTATGCATTTGATGAAGATACGTATTATATTAAACGAGTCATTGGATTACCAGGTGAGAGTATCCAAATAATTGAAAGTGATATTTATATTAACAACGAATTATTAGTAGAGAATTATGGTAATGAACCTATAATTGATGGTGGAATCGCTAATGACGTTATAAAGCTTGGTGAAGATGAATATTTTCTACTAGGTGATAATCGAAATAATAGCAAAGATAGTAGAGATTCTAGTGTTGGTATAGTACATAGTTCTGCTATTATAGGCCGAGCTTGGGTTCGCATATGGCCTATTAATAAAATTGAAGTACTAGAGCATCAATAGATTACCTTAATGTTAACGGGAGTGTGATAATATGAGTAATGATAATAATGAAAAAAGCTATCTAGATGATGATAGCTTAGAATTAAATAGAGATACCGATAAAACAGGTTATGATGAGAGTTCAGATAATACAGGAAATCAGGAATTATTAAATGATAACATAGACAATGATACAGAAAAGTATTATAAAGACTCTAATATCATTAATAACCAAGGAATCGATGATGAAGCAGAATCTTATCTTTCTGTGTCTGATAAAGATCATACGGTGCAAGAAGGGAATAAAAAGAATAAGGCTAAGTCAATATTAACAGATGTTTTGTTGTATGCGCTAATCGTATATGCATGTATTTATTTAATACCGACTTATGTTATACAGCGAACTATTGTGGATGGTCCATCTATGGAGAATTCACTTCATAATGGTGAACATTTATTAGTAGAGAAGATTAGTTATCATTTTGATACATTGGATCGCTATGATGTAGTGGTGTTTTATCCATATGGCCGTGAAGCAGGTGAATATTACGTAAAACGTATTATCGGTTTACCTGGAGAAACAGTGCAAATTAAAGGTAGCGACATTTATATCAATGGTGAGATACTAGAAGAGAACTATGGTAAAGATCCAATAACCTACGCAGGATGGGTGGAAGAACCAGTAACTCTTGGCGAAGATGAATATTTTGTTTTAGGTGATAATAGAGAAGTTAGTCTTGATAGTCGTTATGAGGAAGTTGGTTTGGTATCTAAAGATAATATCGGTGGTAAAGCAATACTACGTATTTGGCCATTGAAGAAATTCGGTACCGTTAATTAAAGGACTTGCTACACTAAATAAATTTAAAAACTAAGTAGGAATAAACACTGATAAGAAATAACCGTAAATGTTAAATAATAAAACATATTAAGAAAAACATATTAAGAGAAACAGAAATAAGAGAAACAGATATAAGAAAAACGGATATAAGAAAATTCAGATAACTCTACATCTATAATTGTTGGTAAGCGACAAATGGATGTAGAGTTATTTTTATTTACTTGTAATTTCTATTACCTATGCAAATAACTATTAAATAGCAATAAAATTTAAATACCAATAAAATTATTTTAGGTTAAGACTTTTATATATTTCTTTAGAAAAATCATAAATAATAAATTAATTATAGAATAAATTATTAATAGTTGACATTTATCGAAAATAATTATACTATAATATCATATTAGTTTAGAAAATAGTAAAATAGTTTAAAAATGAATTAAAAAATGAATGGTAATTGTTAAATTAAAAGGAGAAATCATAATGACATATGAAAACTTTAAAAAAACGGAATATAATCAACCTTTGCTAGAACAACGTGCGGATCCTTACGTGTATAAGCATTTGGATGGTTATTATTATTTTACAGCTTCTGTACCTGAGTATGATAAGATAATTTTAAGAAAATCGAAATCAATTAAGGGTTTGGCAGAAGCGGATGAAGTTGTAATTTGGAAAAAACACGATAGTGGTGATATGAGTCAAAACATATGGGCTCCAGAGATTCACTTTATTGCTGGTGCTTGGTATATTTATTTTGCAGCTGGTAGGTCAGAACAAATCTGGCATATAAGACCATATGTACTTGAATGTAAGGATAGCGACCCATTAACCGGAGAATGGAGAGAACTAGGCAAAATGCAATGTGCAGATGGGGATGAATTTTCTTTCCGAGCTTTTTCACTAGATGCCACTGTATTTGAAAATGAAGGTACCTATTATTATATATGGGCTGAAAAAGTTGGGGTTGGTAAAATGATCTCAAATCTTTACATAGCGGAATTAGAAACTCCATGGAAGTTAAAAACGATACAAGTTTTATTAACTACACCAGATTATGATTGGGAGCGAGTTGGTTATTGGGTGAATGAGGGACCTAGTGCCATTAAACATGATGGTAAAATATTTATAACATATTCTGCTAGTGCTACTGGAGCTTGTTATTGTATAGGTTTATTATATGCAGATATTAATTCTGATTTATTAGATCCAAGATCATGGACGAAATTAAGAAAACCAGTTTTAGAAACAGATGAAGAAAAAGGAATTTATGGACCTGGACACAATAGTTTTACTACATCAGAAGATGGAAGTAAGGACATTATGATATATCATGCAAGACAATACGATGAGATAGTTGGAGACTCATTGTTTGATCCAAATCGTCACACTATGGTTATGGAAGTGAAATGGTCAGAAAACGGTATGCCGATATTTGATTACCAAAAACTATCATTAGATTAGGAGAGATCTTATGAAGAAAAGAATGCTATTGGGGATTTTAATTGGTTGTTTGCTTGTTAGTATGGGTTGCACGAAAAAAACAGACACAGAAGATAAAATAGAAAAAGTAGACCAGGAAGTTGAATTAGATAATACCAATGAAATGGATGATCAGGATACAACAAGTGATGATCAGGATACAACAAGTGATGAAAATGTAAGTGTTAATAGTAATGCCGATACAAGTGAAGTAAATGGAGAAAACGGAATTGTTATCGGAGATGATATCAAGCTTGTAGCAGATAAACCAATTACATATTCCTTTCAGAATGTATCTGTACATGATCCATCTATTATTGATGTTGATGGTAAATATTATGTATTTGGTTCTCATTTAGCAGGAGCAAGATCAGATGATCTTATTAACTGGAGTTTAATTGGGTCAGGTGTAACGAAAAATAATCCGATTATACCAGATGCAAAAAATGAAATGAAAGCAGCTTTTGAATGGGCAAAAACTGATACATTCTGGGCGCCGGACGTGATACAATTAGCTGATGGAAGATTTTATATGTATTATTGTAACTGCGAAGGAAGTTCTCCACTGGCAGCACTGGGTGTGGCTGTTTCTGATAACGTGGAAGGTCCTTATAAGGATCTTGGCATCATTTTAAAATCAGGTATGGGTTCTGATATTCCAAGTGAAGATGGTAATACTTATAATGCGACTGTTCAACCTAATGTAGTTGACCCTTGTTTGTATTATGATACAGAAGGTAGACTTTGGATGATGTATGGTTCCTATTCAGGTGGTATTTATGTTTTGGAAATGAATCCAGAAACTGGTTTTCCGTTAGAAAGTGGTTATGGCAAAAAGATTTTAGGTGGAAATCATGTTCGTATAGAAGGTGCTTTTGTAATATACAATCCTAGCACGGAGTATTATTATATGTTTTTATCCTTTGGTGGATTAGCTACGGACGGAGGATATAACATTAGAGTGGTTCGCTCTAAAACACCAGATGGTCCTTTTTATGATGCCAATGGAACTGATATGATAAAATGTAAAGGTCCAAACGGTTCATTTTTTAGTGATGCAGCGATTTATAAATATGGTGTAAAACTTATGGGGAATTTCAGATTTGCTTGGGTAGAAGGAGAAGAGTCGAAAATAAGAACTGGTTATGTTTCACCAGGACATAATTCGGCATACTACGATGAAAAAACAGGTCAATATTTTTTGATTTTCCATACCCGTTTTGAAGCAAAAGGTGAAAGTCATGAAGTTCGTGTACACCAAATGTACTTCAATGAAGATGGATGGCCGGTTGTGTCACCTTATCGGTATGTAGGGGAAACTTTTGGTACATACACAGATGACCAAATCGTAGGTATTTATAAATACATTAATCATGGGAATGCCATTAGCAAAGATGTAGTAATTTCAGAATTGATTGAGTTCCAGGACGATCATACTATCACGGGTGCAATAAATGGAACTTGGGAGTTAAAAGCAGATGGTAAAAACATTGATATTACCATTGGTGAAGACATATATAGTGGTGTTGTTAATATACAATGGGATGAACCAGGTAAAAAGAATGTAATGACCTTTACTGCTCTTTCAGATAAAGGGATAGCTATATGGGGAAGTGGATTATCGGCAATTGAATAGAGAAAATTTAATGGGTACACACTAACTTATAAAAAAGTAATGTGTACCCATAAATTATTTAATAGTT
>JARBTX010000102.1 GCA_029239975.1 Anaerocolumna sp. | reverse complement strand
TAACGGATACCATTCTTGGACATTGTTTAACACTCACCTTTCTTAGAACTATTGTAACGTGTTAAACTTTTTGTGTCCACAGTTATATACTAACATCAATATTTATCTAGATTTAAATATTAATTTAGATTAATATTTAATACCCTTCCAATAGATTGGTGAATAAACTTGTGCAATACTTGGTAAATTTACATCTTTTAATGCCCATTTTTTAAACTCTTCAAAACCAGTTCGATCTACAATATAACCAATATGCTCTTTTCCACCTGGCGCTTCTGGGTCTATATAATGCTTTACATAATCATAAGTATTAAGAATTATCTTAATGATACTTGCTTCATCGACCCATTTTATAAAGTCTTCACCAAGACGTGGATTTTTCTTTCCACTTCGACCAAGAAGTGTTAGACGGTATAATTTCTCAGAGCCTCTCGTCCATGCACTGGTTGGGCAAGCTAGAGTACATTCACCACATCCAATACAAGTTTCCGTATTTCTAACTACCTTATAATTTACAGTTTGTAAGGCTCCGACAGATTTTTTTGAACATTTTTTAACACATGCACCACAACTTACACAACGGTCTATGTCATATTGTGGTTCTGTCATACCCATAATACCAAAATCATGCATTCTTACTTTCGCACAATCGTTTGGACATCCAGTTAACGCAATTTTAAAATGCAAATCATTCGGGAAGATTGCCTTTTCAATTCGCTGTGCAAACCCTGATGTATCGTAACAGCCATATGGGCATACTCGGTTTCCTATACATGCTGTCACGTTTCTAGTACCTGCAGCAGAATAACCAGAACCCGGTATATCTTGATTGATATCTAATCCTTCAATGATTGGCTGTAGTAGTTCATTTACCTGTGGCATACTTTCATACTGAATACCTGGGATTTCAAACCCCTGTCTGCTTGTAATATGCACCGTACCATTACCAAACTTTTCAGCAATTTCTTGTATCATAGATAAATATTTTGCATCCAAGTGACCACCGGGAACACGAATTCTTGATGCCGTGATACCACGTTCTTTTGTTACACGAAACGCATTTTTCTTAAGTTGCTTAGTATTCATATCCATCCTTTATTCCCCCTTCTTTCTTAGTCAATTAGATTTTTACCTTGAGTATAATTAAAAACAGGTCCTTCAAGACAAACATAAGTATCATCTATTTTACAGTGACCGCATTTACCAATACCGCAGCACATTTTTCTTTCATGCGAAATCCATAAATTCTCTTCTAATATACCAATACCTAACAGTCCTTTAGAAGAAAAGTGCATCATTGCAGGAGGACCTACAACAATAGCTACCGCTTCATCTACTTTCTTTAAATTAAGCTTAGGAATAAATTCTGTAACAAGCCCTGTATGATAAACTGTATCGTTATCAGCGGAATCAACCGTTAGAATAACATCCATAGTTTTCTTCCAATTTTCAAAGTCTTCTAAGAATAAAATATCCTTTGGACTCTTAAACCCTGCGATTAATGTCATTCCTTTTACTTCATCTTTGTGTTTTGAAAAATAATCCACTATGCCACGAACAGGTGAAAGTCCAGTACCACCAGCAACGATAACCAGTTCTTTATTCTTATAATTTTCTATATCAAAACCATTACCATAAGGACCACGTAAAAATAAACGGTCACCTTCGTATCGTTCAAATATTTCATTCGTAACTTTACCAACGCGACGTATGGTAAGATCAACTGTTCCATCACTAATACCACTCACTGAAATTGGAGCTTCACCAAACTTCGGAATGGATACTTCAAAGAATTGTCCGGGTTTCACATCCCCTTCATAGGTCATGCGAAAGGTATATTCGATATCTGTGTGTTTTATTACTTCCTTAATTTCTGAAAGAAATGGTATATATTCATTATGATTCATTTTGATTCACCTCTTGAATAGCATTCTCTAACTTATTGATACAATTGGAGAAGGAAATATATTCTGGACAAACATCATCACATCTTCCACAACCAACGCACATATGATAACCGTATCTTTTTTTGAAATCATAAACTTTATGTAGTACTTTAAAGCGCATTCTTTCTCCATTCTTTTTACGGTATGCTCCGCCTCCAGCAACATCGGTAAACCCATCTACCATACATGATGCCATTACCCTACGACGTTCTCCAGCTTTTCCATTATCCGTATAAAAGATATCCTGCATAGAAAAACAAGTACATGTTGGACAGACAAAGTTACATCTGCCACAATTGATACATCGGCTGTTATACTCATCCCACATTTTAGATTTTGATACAGCAAGTGTAAGTCCTTCTGGAATAGTTACACGAATCTCATTGGTTGTAACATAAGAAGGTGCTACGTCCATTGTTTTAACACAATTCGTTAATAGGAGTTCACTCCAATCATCAAAATGATTATCCATTATAAATCCATCCCCATTTGGTTCTATGCTTGCATCATAGGAATCATTTTTATTTGTATTCATATCCACGCAAAAACAATTATCAAAGGAATTTTTACATCCTATCAAAACAAATTTCACGTGATCCCTAATTCTTTTATAATAGAAATCTTCAAATCCATTACGTAGATAGATTTCATCTAATCGCTTCACCGCATGTAAATCACAGCTACGTAAGAAGATAATCGCGCCTTTTTGTGGGCCATCTGCCACTTTTATTTCATTTTCAGTAAAGTAAAAAAGCGTTTGTGATATTGGTAATAAAATATCTTTAAATGAAAAGTCAGATTTTTCATGAAATTCTATATTGTCAGCACTTGTGATTTTGTCATATCGAATTAAATCCGTGTCTGAAAATGCTCCAGCACCTACTTTTCTAGTTGGAGCATAGATTAAATACTCTTTGGCCCATTCGTTCAAAACGGTATTGATACCATCTTTACTAAATGAATATCCCATTTACTACACCTCTTTCTTTTTTGCAACAATAAAATATGGAACAGCTAGAAATAAAATTCCTCCTACCATGTTACCAAGTGATACAACGATAATATTATAAAAATAACCCCCTAAGCTAATAGCAGATTCAAAAGGTGATATTAAACCTACAGTAAGTAAAGTCATATTCGCTATGCTATGCTCAAATCCTGATGTAATAAAAGCAAATAGACACCAAAAAATCATAATCAGTTTTCCACTTTCAGATTTACATCTAAAGCTGCACCAAATGGCTAAACACACTAACATATTGCACATAATACCCCTAAGGAAAAGTGGCATTAAATCAATACCCATTTTTGTAGCGGTTGCATTGGCTATAAACTCACCTACAGCGCCTGCACCAAGTCCGGTTCCTGAATAAATAGCTGCTAATATGATTGCTCCAAGCCAATTACCAATAAAACTGATAAGCCAAACTTTACACACATCTTTAAAACGTACTGTTTTACCAAGTGCACCAATTGTCATAATAAAATTATTTCCTGTAAAAAGTTCTGCACCAGCCATTACCACAAGACTAAGTGCAATTCCAAAAGAAACACCCATAACAATTTTAACATACGGTTGGCCAGTTAACATTCCTCCAATGGTAAATATTAACAACACCCCAAAGCCTACAAACATCCCAGCAAAAAAAGATGATAAAAAATAACCTAACAAGTTCTTTTTTAAAAAATCACTTTTTACTTTTGCTGCCTGCATTACAGCAGAAATCTCATCAAAAAACATAGTTCGAACCACCTTTCATTTTGATAAAATAATAACAAAGTTTGATGCAATATTCCGTGATTTTTATCACGATGATTTAAAATATTTATTCAGTTCATCACGATTAGGAATAATAAAACGATTACTTTTATATATTACTAGGCCTAAATCGGTTAGAATTTTTAGTTGGCGTGATACCGTTTCACGTTTCGATCCAAGCATATCTGCTAAATAAGTTATAGTTAGATCACATTCAATTTGTACACCACCATCACATGGTATTCCATAATCCATGGATAACTTCCATAGTTTGGCGGCAATCTTCTTATCTCCTCTTAAGGAGTTTGTCGTATTCTTCATCTGTCTGTATAGGCGTCTTATTTTTATTGACATGGAGTTGATAACAGCCTTGGTTAGCTCAAAATCTTGTTCCATTGCCTGTAAAAATTGATTTTTAGGAATACATAAAACTATACTATCTTGTAATATTTCACAATTAATGGATGCTGGCAAATCATTAAGTATCACTTCATTCAAAGCCTGACCTTTTCCATAAACAAATATAACTTTTTTCTCACCAAAACTGTTACATTTATATAATGCAGCCATACCACTAACTACAAAATATAAGGTTTTTACATCTTCTTTGTCCAGGAAGAGATGTTCACCTTTAAAAACTTTTTTTATTGTTCCACAGCTTGTAAATATGGCTATCGTAGTTGACTTCGCATTCTTAAAAATCTCCACAGTAGAAATTGCATCTTTTAAAATCAAATCTTTATTTCTCCTTTTATTTAGATATTCTGTGATTTAATTAACAAATCGAATTATAATAATCTTTATTACTTCACACATATATTTAAAATTATAGTTACATTTACACGTTTCCTTACGATTTTATTCCTCTTAAATAATTATAAATTATTTCATATAAAAATTCGGTAACATTTGTCACAAATCTAAAATATTTATATAAAATTTAGTATTGTTTAATTCTTATGTAACAACTGCTATAAATTTAAATTAATAAATATAAAAAACCCGAGGGCTATAAACCTCGGGATAAATTCACGATATTAAAATTCATGGTCTACTTTTTCAATCTGATATTGTGTATTGATGACAAGCCACATCTGCGCAAAGTAATACATAATATTCCAAATGCCGATACCTTCTATACCATAGCTTTGTAAAACTTTTAAAGATGAATCTATACTTCTTGCATCTTTAAACCACACAATATGTTGATTATTTTCAGTATCGACATATTCAAAATATGCTGATAGTGTAGTTTCATCGTATTGAATTATAGCGTTCGTTTGCCTTGCTAATGCTAGAACGGAATCAAAATTAAGTGCATTTGCTTTTGTTTGACCTGGTATAAATGGTAGTTTCCAATCATAACCCAAGGTTGGTAATGCTATCCTAATTTTTTCAAGAGGAACCTGAGAAACAATATAATCTAATAAAGGTTTCGTTGTTATTATTGAATATTGAATGGGCGGTCGTTCTGTGGACCCCCAATCATATGCTAAAAATAGTATTCCATCTGAATTATTACTAAACTCTGTATAATTAATTTTTTCAAATGTCACTTCGCTTCCATTATACTCCAAACCAGGATTTAAAGTTAAAAACACAGGATAACCTGCTTGATGTAGACTGCTTGTTATCTTTTTTAAGTAGTTTAAATATAGCTCCTGATTACTTGTATTAATGAATTGAAATGCTAAATTAACACCGTTATATCCCTTAGCATTTAAAATATTAAGTAGATTTTCAATAATTTTATCCTGCTTATTTTGGTCTAAAAGAATATTATATGCAAGCATTAAATCACTCTCACCTGTTGTCGAAAATGTAGTTACAACCAATGTGGTAGCAACTTCATACGCATTTGCTGTTTCAATGACAGCAATATCTTGATCCCCACCTACTAAATCTCCATCAGCAGTCACACGATAATTAAAGATGAGCAAATACGTAAGGAAAGGTAAGGTCATTTTAAGCGTGTTCTCGTTAATAAAAGGATATGTATAACCGGTTATCCATGTATTACCATTAGTGTTATTATAACTTATGACTAATATTTCACCCGGATAAATAAATTGTCTATTGGATAGATATGGGTTATTTCTAAGTAGTTGAAAAACAGATACCTGAAATTTCTCTGCAATCCCATCTAATGTATCACCTTCTTGTACCGTATAAACCTGTGTTGGATAAGTAATTACTATTGTTTGGCCAACTACAAGAGTATAGGGCTCTTCAACACCGTTATCAAGGATTAATTTTTCAGTAGATATATTAAATTTCTCCGCAATGGAGTCAATGGAGTCTCCTTGCTGCACTACATAAATCTCCATCATTTACCTCTTATAATCATTTATTAAATCATATGATATAAAAAGCGTATATATAATATGCTGCGTTTAAATATTGAATTACGAATTCACTATTTATAAATAAAAGCATACATTAGTATAAATCAAAAATGGAGTTTAACATGACAAATTTAAATAAGTATACACCAGTGTTAAATTATCAATCATTTAAATCGAAAGAACCACTACCACAACCACAAACAGCCGATTTAAATAGCGAATCCTATTTTAGCCATTTTACGGGTATTGTTAGAGAAATAAACATACTAAATTATAATTTTTATAGTACTAATTATGTTTTAGTAGAGAATTCCGACGGTGAAATTGCTAATTTAATTATTTCTGAAGATACCTATTTTGTTTATGATGGTATGATTACTGTAGGATCAATTATCACTGGATATTTTCCTACTAATGCTCCAGTCCCTTTAATCTATCCACCGCAATATTATGTTATGGTTGTAAAAGTAGAACCAGTCTGGCAGCAGATAAAAGTTGATTATTTTGATGACGACCTTGTTAGCGCTGATGGGGTGCTAAAACTTGAAATAGGTGATCACACTAATATCATTACGCAAGACGGAGAGCCTTACACTGGAGATTTAGAAAATCGTCTATTAGTAGTATATTATGGTGTATCAACTAGAAGTATTCCTGCTATTGCAATACCACTTCAAGTAGTAGTATTAGATGCCATGCCTAGTTATTAATTGATACGATTCTGTATAAACTATATTAAGATTAAAAGCATATGTTTGGTAGGTGATACCAATACATATGCTTTTTCTTAATACACTTATTTATCTTAACTTTACTTTAACTTTATTTATTCTTTTCTCATGATTACCAGTTTTAACATTGGATAATTAATTATCACTTGAATTCCAATATTAAGAGCATTCGCAAGTGTTGCAGCAAAACCACCTGCCAAAGGCTTAATGAATGCAATAACATGTGGTGGAAGCCAAATAGAGATAATACCCGCAACTGTAACCGTAACGATATACCATGGCAATACTTTTGATATCTTACAAGTCGCTCCAAACACTACTTTTCGTTGTACAAAAAAGTTTACAGTCTGTGCACAAATATACGCCAAAAGAAAAGCAAGGAAACCACTTAGGCCTCCATTCTCTTTTGTATAATCGAAAATAAACCAAGTAAAATCTCTATCTGATAATGCCTTAAATAATAATCCACTACCAACCCAAAGCATCACAAAATTCGTAAGGGTAGCAACGTTACTCATAATATTAAATAGTATAAATTCATATAAGTCTGGATGTTTTTCTCTCCAGATTTTTATCTTATCGCTCACTTTTCTACCTAGTTACCTTTCCTTTTTAATAGCAGATGTAATAAAATGATAAAACCCAGTCAATTCTCTACCATTTGCTATCTCCACTAAGGCTTTCACCATTCCCATATTAATTCTCCCGCCTGTCATCTTTGCAATTCCACGGAAAGGCATATTATAAATAAATAGAATATTCAAGTTTGGCTTTCCTTTTTTCTCACTGCTATTTTTAATACTTGTTATTACTTTGTAAACGAATCTTGCAAACCAGCTCTTTGCATAATAAAGTTGACAGATTGTATCATTGACATCAATCAAACCATCCTTATCCCAACCACCATATGGTATCGGAGAATTTAATATCTGTTCAAACTGATTATCATCTACATTTGTAATCATACCAGAAAAGTATGCTGGTAGGTTTTCTTTTAGATAAGGTGACATCGCATCAGTACCGTCAACCATAATCTCAGATTGAAGAACCATCTCAGTTGCATTTTTACCTATTGAAATTGTATAAACTCCACTCTCTAATTCCCATTTGTTAGTGTGAATGTTAAAATAACGAAATGTTTTATCATCGAATGGAATAGTAACTTGTCTTTCTTCCCCAAACTTTAAAAACACCTTTGTAAAGCCTTTTAATTCCCTTATTGGTCTAAAAATTTTGTCGGACTGTTTGCCTATATATAACTGTGGGATTTCAGCACCATCATAAAACCCAATGTTTTTAATACAAAAAGTTACACCTTCTTTTGATACGTTTAGATCAGAATAAGAAAATTTAGTATAACTTAAACCAAAACCAAATGGAAATAGTACATTGATTCCTATTGTCTCATAATAACGATAACCTACAAAAAGACTCTCACGGTACTCACTACTACGTTCTTTACCAGGAAAATATTTAAAAGCCGGAGTATCTTCATACTTTAATGGGTAAGTTTCATTCAATTTTCCAGATGGACAGTATGTACCAGTAAGTACATCTAACATTGCACTTGCACCCGCTTGCCCGCCTAAACTACCATGAACAACTGCCTTTACATGGTGTATCCATGGCATCTCTATAGCTGAACCAGCGGAAAGTACTACAATGACATTTTTATTTACCTTAGATATCTCTTCAATTAATTTGATTTGATTTTGTGGTAAGCGCATATGTGTTCGGTCCATACCTTCTGACTCACTAATTTCATCTAAACCTGCATAAATAAGTACATATTCTGATTGATTTGCAGCAATTTTGGCTTGTTCAATTAACTTTTCATTGGTCTCCTTATTCCTTTCGTATCCTTTCTCATAAGAATTTAATATTAGACCACTCTCATCAAATACATTCAAAGTAGTTTCTAATCTTGTAGGATTTACAAGGGAAGATCCCGCTCCTTGATAACGTGGAGTTTCTGCAAAATCACCAATGACCGTAACCTTTGTTCCTTGGTTAAGTGGTAAAATATTACCATCATTCTTAAGTAAAACGATACTTTCTCTTGCTACTTTTCTTGCAAACTCATGATGTTTTGTTTTATCAATTACTTTACCTTTACCATCTTTTATGGCTTTTTGTGTATCTAGAATTACAGTTAGTAATTCGTCTACTCTTTTATCTAATACTTCTTCTTTTAAACGTCCGGATTCTATTCCTTTTAAAATTTCTTTTACACCCATTTTCCCGGTGGATGGCATTTCGAGATGACTTCCATGTTTGACTCCTAGAACATGATCATTACTACCACCCCAATCCGATACTACAATCCCGTCAAATCCCCATTCATCTACCAAAATTTCTTGAAGTAAATGAGCATTTTCATTGGCATATATCCCGTTAATTAGATTATAAGAAGACATGATAGCTTTTGCTTTACCTTCTTTTATTGCTATTTCAAATCCTGTCGTATAGATTTCACGAAAGGTACGTTCATCCACTACGGAATCACTTGCCATTCTACGAAGTTCTTGATTGTTCGCAGCAAAATGCTTCGGACATGCAGCTACACCTTTACTTTGGATTCCCCTAATATAGGCAGCCGCCATCTTACCTGAAAGATAAGGATCTTCACTAAAATATTCGAAATTTCTACCACACAATGGACTTCTCTTAATATTGAGTCCTGGGCCTAAAACCACATTAACTCCTAAAGAAACTGCTTCTTCACCAAGATATTCACCTAACTCTTCACCGAGTTTTTCATCCCAGCTATTTGCAACCGTTGCAGCAGTAGGAAAACAAGTAGCTGGTAAACTGGCATTCAAACCAAGGTGATCGGATGCCCCAGCTTGTTTTCTTAAACCGTGTGGCCCATCTGCTAAAAACATGGATGGAATTCCTATATTCTCGTAAGACACCGTACTCCAGGTATCCTTACCAGACATCATCGCTGCTTTTTCTTCTAATGTCATTTTTTTTATCAAAGTTTGATTCTTTAACACCATTTTTCTCCTTATATAATTACCTATTATTCAGCCAATTGCACAACATAAATTTCGAAATGCTATACTACTTCTTGTAATAGTTCTATGATATCACGTTGCACGAATTTATGTTTTTCATGGCACAATCTGTTCTATCTCTGGCATAAACTGCTGAACATACTAGTCAAATCCTATATTTAGCTTGTTCATAACATGAAAAAAGCAAGTGATATGCCACAGTTTAAACATACCCTTGCTTTATCTCTATATATTGCATTATGGATTTTATGAAGAATACTTCTATACTCCTTTATGGATTTTTATAAAGAATTCTTCTATTCTTCTTTATGGATTTATTACGAATAATTCTTCTATTCTCCTTTATGGATTTTTATAAAGAAATCTTCTAATTTCTTTATGGATTTATTATAAAGAATTCTTCTATTCTCCTTTACCAGCTTTCGCTTCTTTTAATAACCGGGTAAATTCTGCCGGAATTGGTATAACAATTTGTAACATAAAAATACTATTATCTAGACTAGTATATAAGGTTCCACCATATTTTTCTGCTATATGTTTCATACTCTTGATACCAAAGCCATGATATACTTGATTTTTCTTCGTGGTTTCAGGCATACCATCAACAATATGAATCGTCCCTTCATAATAGTTGTTGGTTTGAATACTAAGGAAACTGCCATTCGCTGAAATAGTTAGACTGATTACTCTTTTTTCTTTATCCTTATGTTTACTTACGCACTCAATGGCATTATCTAGAGCATTACCAAGTAAGGCATAAATATCAAGCGTACTCATAAAGTCTAATTGGCTTGCATCAACAATGCAGGATAAACGGATACGATGCTTTTCACAGTATAAACTCTTTTCAGATAGAATCGTATTTAATACTTCATTTTCGGTCTTTACCACGGTATCATAAAACATGATAGAATCTTCCACTTCGTTTAAGTACTTATTAAGTTCATCACTGTTCGCTTCTTTTAAAGCTTGTATCTGATGTTTTAAATCATGGCATTTATGATTTATCATATCGATATTTTCTTTTGATAATTTATACTGTTTTTGTCGCTCATATAGTATTTGTTTAACGATTTCTTTTTCTCTATTTAATGTACTAATTCGGAAAATGCTATATTGAACCACCAATACCAAGGTACAATTAAAGAAATCATAGGTTGCCCCTTGATAATTTACCCGGCTATAATCTTTCGTACCATTTAAGAATATATCCTGTCCTAAAAATGCAGTATAGAATAATACTACAAGCATCATTAGAAAATATAACACAGTCTGTATTCGATCTTCATAGAGAATACCACCACAGGCTTTTAGTTTGGAAGCAAAAATACGTGCAATGAGATAATACCAAATGGCAGTCGTTCCGATACATAATAGTGCATAAAGCCATAAATTACTTCTTACTTCTTTCCAGATTCCCAAGGCAATTACTTCATTGACTAGGATATATTCCATGTGTTGTTTCGAATAACCTGCAATTCCCATAAACAAAGCATCACTAAGTGTTATCTCATAACAAATACGAATATGGATGAGTGATAAAATGACTAAGGATATATACCACGTGATGGATATAAAATTAATAACAAATTCAGAATCCGTTCCATTAAATAAGGATCGAAATTCAGTATAAAAGACGGACAAAAGAATAAGAACCGCAAAGCCAATGTAGGATTTGAACCAAAAATTTTTCTTTCTTTTTGCAAATGCCCAAACGAAAAGCTGTTCAGCAACAATTAATTCAATAATAAACCTTAGTTCTTCAAAAACGTCTAGTGCATTCATTACCTTATTCCTCCTACATATCTAGTAAATTCCGTTAAGAATTCATTTTTCTTATTACGACTAATCTGTAAATCGTCACCACCAACTTTTAAGATACTGCCGTTAATCGATTCTACGTATTTTAAATTTACCAAATAACAATGATTACTGCGAACAAAATGGTAATTAGAAAGACTTTCTTCCATTTCCTTCATTACTCCACGTACCGTGTAGTTTCCATTCGTCGTGTGATATACAAGATAATGACGCATTACTTCAATATAGCATATATCGGATACATGAAGATATACTACGCCTTCCCCTGTATTTAAAGTCAGTTTTTTATCTTGATTTCTTGTAATATAGCGCATCGCTTTTTGTATCTTAAGTACAAAATCAGGATAGGATATTGGCTTAATCACAAAATCAATTGCTTCCACTTCGTAACCACTAATTGCATACTGCGCCATGTTAGTGATGAACATTAACACGACTCTCCCATCCATTCGCCTGAGTTCTCTAGCAGTCTCAATTCCATTCAAACCAGGCATCTCAATATCCATCAATACCAAATCATAATCTCTGCTATAATTGGTCAAAAAGTCGTTGGGATTGTGAAATACAGATACATTAATGGTTAAATTATTTTCTTTTTCAAAACGTTTGATATAACCATCTAGTAAATCAGTTGTTTTCTTTTCATCATCTACTACAGCCAACTTCATAACATTCTCCATTCTCCCAAAGTATACGAAAAACACAGCAAAGACCTCTACATTCTTATGAATGCAGAGATCTAGGCTATTTTAATTCCTGTTTATCTAACGATTTATAACTATTACTTTGTATTTTTGTACTCTTTAAACTTCAGTACTGGTTTCTTTCTCTCGTTTTTTTTGCTTCACAAGTTTTGATGTTACTATAATAGCTGTTAAAGCAACTATGATACCAAGAACGACGTCAAGAGCAACCAATGCTTTCTTCCAAAGTGGCATAATAGCTACTAATTTACTTCCTGCAGATAAACCATTCATAGCATTACTGTTGGTAATTGCATATACTACGTTCTTACCTGCTCTTTGCATATTAGTCATAACGGTAGGTGTCATTTGATCATCCGTTAATGCCCAAAGTGTTGCATCTGTATTTAACCAAAGATCTGTACCTGCTTCTAAACCTTCACGAAGATCTTCATAAGCAAATACAGAGAAGGAAGCTTGATCCGTAACAACCATTCCTTCAAATCCCCATTCGTCTCTAAGAGTTGCAGTCATTAAACCATAATGTCCACCTGACCAACGGGATCCAATACGATTCATACTAGCCATCATACCAAGAGCATTACCCTCACGCACGGATACTTCAAAAGGTTTTAAGTAAAGTTCACGAATGGATTGCTCATTTGCATAAATTGCTCCACCAACACGATTTGTTTCCTGATCATTTAAAGCAAAATGTTTTACGGTAACAACTGCACCTTTTGATTGCGCACCAATAACAGTACTTGCTGTCATTTTACCTGAAAGATAACTATCTTCGGAATAATATTCAAAGTTTCTACCGCTATATGGAGAACGATGAATATTACTTGCAGGTGCATACCAAACTGCAATTTTAAGTGCAATACTATCTTCACCAATACATCTACCAAATTTTTCTGCTAATTTCAAATTCCAAGTGGAAGCAATTACAACTTCAGGTGGATATGAAGTTCCGCTTTCACCACCAACTAAGGTACCTGATATTCCTGCAGGTCCATCTTTGTCAACGGTAGCTGGTAATTGTATTGACTCCACATTGGAAGTTGAATAACCACCTATACGTACTAATTTATCAAGTTCAGTAATAGACATCTGTTCTACTAAAGTATTCCATAATGGATCGTTATAATCTACTCCAATTAGTGTTGCTGCTTTTAACTTACCAAATTCTTCGTTCGTAGTATTTGTGACAGGTTTTATAGCATTTTCATCATTAGAGAAAGAAATCTCCAACGCCTTTAATAGTTCATCGGATGCAGTTAAAGCACCATCTGCATATGTGGTTGGCCATGTACCTGACCAGTTACTTCTACTTAAATAGTTTAAAGAGGAATCGTAATTACTCATGTCTGCTTCATCAAATTGGTTACTAATTTCATTACCAGTTGCCTTTGATACAGCATAAGTTTTGGAATCTAATTCTTTCACCGTTACTTTTGATGTGAAGTCAGCTTTACCGTCATAATCCATACCATCCGCTGTGGTTTTTCCTTTTGCAGCTAAAACATTATTTAATGCATCATGAGCGTTGTTACCTGCTGCAAAATAATAATCTCCAGCGTCTACAATATAAGTTCCAAAGCCTTTTGCGTCATAGGTTTTCATTTCTTCTTTATCCACAGAAACGGTTACTGTTTCGCTCTTACCTGCTTCAATATTGGATGTTTTTTCAAATCCAACTAATTCAACAGAAGCTTTCTCAATTCCATTTTCCTTATCATAATCGGTATATGGAGATTGCATGTAAATTTGTACAATATCTTTACCTGCAACATCCCCTTTATTTGTAACAGTAACAGAGAATTCGTAAGAATCATCTGTTTCCTTAACACTATAATTTGACCATTCAAACTCTGTGTAAGATAGTCCATATCCAAATGGGAATTGAACAGATGAAGGATAGTCATAATTCGCTTTATCTTCATTACCTAATACAACATCCTCATATCTAGTTTCATAATATAGATATCCAACATAGATGCCTTCGCTATATACCATATAAGCATTTCCACGGTCAACATTACTATTTGTAATGCTGTAATTACCGAAGTTAGCCATACTTGGTGCACTTAAGGAATTATATGCATACGTATCTACCAATGCACCAGATGGATTTACTTTACCAGTTAACACATCTCCAACTGCATACGCTCCCGTTTCACCTAGCGCACCAATCCATAGACATGCATCAATATCATATTCAGCTAAAAAGCTTAATTCCATAGCGTTTTGTGTATTAAGAAGTACAATTACTTTATCAAAGTTATCACATGCCATAGAAAGCATGGAGCGTTCAGCATCATCTAACTGTAAATAAGTATATCCACTTTCAAGTGGAACAGAAGAAAGATCAGAACTTTCTCCACCAGAACGACCTATTACAACAACTGCTGCATCCCCATACTCAGTAAAACTTGATTTAACTGTATCTGTGTACACATCAGCTGGTACTTCATTGACTGCAAATGAACCTTGTCCATAAACGTCAGGAGTTGTTTTTCTATACGAAGAACCATTCCCTGATTCATAAAAATCCCATAACGTTTTGTTTAGTTCAAATCCTGCCTTTTCAAATGCCATCTTTAAATTCACTGCTTTTGTGGCATCTACCGAACCAGCTCCACCACCGCCATAAATTGGGTCAACACTATCTTGTCCAAATACACTGATTTTAGAACCAGTTGCTAATGGTAGTGCATCATTTTCATCTTTCAGAAGGACAATACCTTCTTCTTCAATTTTAGTACCAATCTCCTGCAAATGAGCAGTTCTTTCTTCACTTGTAGCAAAATCACTGGTAAAATAATCTGATGATTCACCTTCCGCAGATACTATCTTTTGCGTTGATTGACCTAAATAAACAGAAATTAAATTCTGATATTTCATGGCATAATAATTACCAATTACTAAACCAACCACAATTGCGATACATAATACATATACAATTGCTGCTGCCACTTTTGAGATACGTTTCTTTCCTTTCATTGATATCCTCCCGATTTACATTTCATTTCGTTAAACTTCCTTACTCAGAAAGGATATCATACGAACATAACTTGTTACGTTTTTAGGCATATCTTGTAATCTTCGTGGCACATCTTGTTTTTAGTAAAGGCGTTGATACATTGGTTTATCAATTGTTTTAATATATTAACAGTATCTTAACATAACTAATATTTCAATATTTTTTCTATAGGAATAAAAAATATTCATTCTGACGAAATACGACATAATCAGACACATAATCTCATCATCTTAATATATTATAGTAGGAGGTGATATCATGCTAAGACTTTTAAGAGCAATAGGTCGGCTAATTAGAAACTTATTTAGAGCTATTTCTAGATTTATTAGAAGAATATTTAGATCTATTATTCGTTTCTTAAGAAGAATATTTAGAATCACTTAATTAAATTTACAGTATTGCGCAGCCTTTTCTAAGTAACCAATTATAATGCAAAATTATAAGGGACGATACTTTATCGCCCCTTAGAGTTAATTTAATCAATTATTCTATAGTTTTTCAACGGTAAAATATGCACCTACTACATTCCATAATCCTGGAAAGAAATCCATTATTTGCCATACCCCAGCACCATTTAAGCCAAATTCAGGTATAAGCCTCATTTTTGCATTCATACTTCTGACATCATCAAACCATACAACATGTGCAATACCTTCCACTGTCGTATAATAATAAAATGGTGCTTGTGATGGCTCATCAAATGTTATAGTTACGTTGTATTGAGCTGCTCGTTCAATTGCTTGTTGATTGCTAATTGACTCCGCTTGAGTTTCTCCACGTACAAACGGTAGTGGCCAATCATATGCATAATTAGGTATTCCCATTAATATTTTATCCGGGTCTATTACAGATACGCCATATTCCAATACTCTACGAATATTGTTTAAAGGTCCAGTCGCCATGGGTGGACCAAAAGTGTA
>JARBTX010000101.1 GCA_029239975.1 Anaerocolumna sp. | reverse complement strand
TGACAATATGTGGTGCCGTGTCTTTCATATTATCACATAATCCATTTATTGTAACATCTTCTATTTCAGAAACTTTTTCTATAAAAGTTTCTTTCAGATGATATAATCTCTTCACTTTCTCAGTATGATCTTGGTACATTTCCTTTACGGCTTGTCCTATACCAGCTATTGCAGGTACATTTTCAGTTCCGGATCTCATACCTTTTTGTTGTCCACCACCAAATAAGATTGGTTTAATTTTTATTTTATCACGTACATAAAGGATTCCACTTCCCTTTGGGCCATGGATTTTATGTCCACTGATTGATAATAAATCAATACCTTCTCTTTTGGGATAAATGGTATATTTCCCAAAAGCTTGAATCGCATCTACATGTAATAATACGTTAGGATTCTTTTCTTTGATTCGTTTTGAAATCTCACTGATATCTTGCACAGAACCGATCTCATTATTAACATACATAATGGACACTAGTATGGTTTCATTACCAACTGCGTCTAAAAGATCACTAAGTATTATCTTACCAAAATTATCTACTGGAACATAAGTAACACGAAATCCATTCTCTTCAAGAAATATTAATGGATTATGTACAGAAGGATGCTCAATTCTTGTTGTAATTATATGTTTACCACTACGGTTGTTGGCCAAAGCTGTTCCTATTAACGCCATGTTATTGGATTCTGTTCCACCAGACGTAAATATGATTTCTTTCGAGTCAACTTTCAGGCTTTTCGCAACTATATCTTTTGCATCTTTTATATACCTTTCTGCCTCAATTCCTTTCATATGCATGGAAGATGGATTACCATAATCCACACCTAGTGTTTCCATCATAATATTTTTAACTGAATCAAATGCTCTCGTTGTTGCGGCATTATCCAAATATGCTTCCATCTTAACTCCTGTCTATATTATCTCCAATTAATCCAAGTTAAATTATAAATCTATATTAAATGATTTCGTCAAATTAGCTTTATTAAAATTAATTTCATTGATTTTTAAAATTTGAATTTATCTAAATTGATTTCATCAAAATTAATCTCATCAAGATTTATTTCATCAAAACTAATTCATCAATGGATAAAATACATTCAAATTAATTACTTTCCATTTGTAACATAATCATGGATAAAATAGCAAGTCCAGCTGTTTCAGTACGTAAAATTCTTTTTCCTAAAGTAATCGGTAAAATACCAGAATCTAATGCCATACTAATTTCCTGTTCTTCAAATCCACCTTCTGGTCCTATAAAAATAGCGACAGATTGATTATTTTTAATATTTTGTATTATTTCTTTGGTTTTTGTAATATCATCTGCATTCTCATATGGTATCACTTTACAATCCATATCTTTTGCATAACTTAACGCTTCTTTAAATGATTTTGTTTCAGTTACTGTTGGTATAATTCCACGATTAGACTGTTTAGCCGCACTGTTTGCAATAGTTTGCCAACGCTCCACTTTTTTTAATTCTTTTTTCTTATCTTCTATTTTAACAATAGTTCTTTTTGTCATCACAGGAATAATCTCAAACGCACCTAATTCTACTGCTTTTTGAATAATAAGTTCCATCTTATCCTTTTTAGGCAGTCCTTGAAACAGATAAATTTTTCC
The DNA here is from genome assembly GCA_029239975.1 of Anaerocolumna sp. Lineage (GTDB taxonomy): Bacteria > Bacillota > Clostridia > Lachnospirales > Lachnospiraceae > Anaerocolumna. The sequence continues at coordinate 14,672 of JARBTX010000101.1, read as the reverse complement.
TGCTAATTCTGTATCTGTATCACGAATCTCGATGATATTTGCTACAACTTGTCCGTCTGTTTCGCTCTCTATTATACAATAGAAGTCTTTTCCTTGTCCATTACAAATTACTAATTTCTCTCCTACTCTCATGCGTAGTACATTTTTTATATGATTCACATCAGATCCTGTGATGGTTATAGAATTTTCCCCTATTTGATTTTGTTCAACATAGAAACGGTACATAATGCACCAAGCCTTTCTTTATTTATCACATTTATTTGAAATATTAATCTTGTTTTTCATAAAATCTTACATTTACACCTTAAACTTGTAATTTAACATAAACTTCTATACAGCTGTATATTCAGATAAAATTATTATATCTATTTTGGGTTTATATATTTATATAATAGTTTTATCTAAATACATTGTCTTTTTAACATAAGAAATATATGCAGTATGATAGTTATTTTACCATCTCACTGCATATATGCATATCTTTTAACATCTTATTTCATATTTTTAACTTCTTATTTCATATTTTTAAATTCTTATTTTTATTTTTAACTTCTTATTTCATATTTCATATCTTTAAATATTTTCATAACTTTAAATATTTCATATTTTTAGTTTATATTACAAATCTCTTATTTCTGCGCTACAATTGAAACCCAATCACCCATCTCTTTGATTTCAATTATGCGAAAACCGTTCTTAAGTATAGCTTCTTTTACTTGTTCTTTTTTCGTATTGATAATTCCGGAACTTATAAATATCCCGTCTTCTTTCAGATGTTTTCCTATCTCTGCTGATAAAGGTATAATAACATCCGCTAATATATTAGCAACAACCATATCATAACAGCCTAATCCAACTTTTTGTTGAAATGCTTCATCTGTTATTATATCTCCACTTAATATATTTACTATATCTGATGAAATATGGTTAACTTCAACATTTTCTAGTGCAGCTGTTACTGCATTCGGATCTATATCAGTACCTAAAACTACACTTGCACCAAGTTTCGCCCCAATAATTGATAAAATACCACTTCCACTACCTACATCCAATAATTTTATACCTGGTTTTATGTATTTCTTTATACCAAGAATACATAATTTTGTAGTTTCATGGGCTCCTGTACCAAATGCTGTTCCAGGATCAATCTCAATCACTAAATCATTTTCAGAAATATCTAAAAGTGGTTCCCATGTTGGTTTTATCACAATGGTATCATCAACTCGGAAAGGTTTAAAAAATTCTTTCCAATTATTAATCCAATCAACATCTTCTGTCTCAGATATCTCAATCTTACCACTTCCAACATCAGTAAATGATTTTAATTCTTCTAATCCATCCTGTATCTGAGTAATTGTTTCCCCAACATCTTGATTTTCTTCTAAATAAAAACTTATCGTTGCTGTTTTATCATCTTCATCTAATTCAGGTAGGATATCAATGAACATAGCTTTGCGCTCATTTTCTGTTATCGGTACATTATCGATAATCTCTATACCATCAATTCCTAATTCATTCAACATATTACTTACCAAATCAAGCGCATCAGCCATCGTTGATAAGGTCAACTTTGTCCACTTCATATATCCTCCAACTGAAAAACTTCATTTTGTTAAAATTATATTATATTAAAAATTAAATTAAATTACTTACCGAAGAACTTTTTCTTACCTTTTTCTTTTTCTTTTTCCTTTTCAGGTTCAGTTGAATCAGTATCCGGTTTATCATTCATTGCGTTATCGAATTTTTGTAATAAATCTTTTTGTTCACTGGTTAATTTTGTAGGAACCTGCACTACAAGTGTTACATAGTGATCCCCTCTAACCTGTTTATTTCTTAAAGTAGGAATACCTTTTCCTCTAAGTCTTACTTTTGTATCTGTTTGTGTACCAGGTTTTACTGTATAAAGTACATCACCATCTACTGTACTAATTCGAACATCTCCACCAAGTGCTGCTTGAGCAAATGAAATTGGTGCTGTAGAGTAAACGTCATAATCTTGTCTTTGGAAGATTGGATGTCTGCTAACGCTAACTTCTACTAATAAATCTCCTCTTTCACCACCATTAACTCCTGGTTCACCTTTATCACGAATACGAATACTTTGACCATTGTCAATACCAGCTGGTATGGATACTTGAATCTTCTTTTTCTGTGTTACATAACCAGAGCCATAACAATCCGTACATTTATCTTTTACAACTTTACCAGTTCCATTACAGTCTGGACAAGTCTGTACGTTTCTAACCATTCCAAATAAAGATTGTTGAGTATAAACAACCTGACCTTTACCACCACACTTCTTACAAGATTCCGTACTAGTTCCTGGTTTTGCTCCAGATCCATGACAAGTGTGACATTCTTCTTTTAGATTTAATTCTAATTCTTTTTCTACACCTGTTACAGATTCCCCGAACGTAATACGAACGCCGGTGCGAACGTTTGGCCCTTTCATTGGTCCATTACTAGTTCTTCTAGTTCTTCCACCACCAAATAAATCTCCGAAGATATCTCCAAAGATATCTCCCATATCCATATTGTTAAAATCAAATCCACCTGCTCCGCCTGCTCCACCATCAAATGCAGAATGACCAAATTGATCGTATTGTCTACGTTTATCTGCATCACTTAATACTGCATAAGCTTCACTTGCTTCTTTAAATTTAGCTTCTGCTTCTTTATCACCTGGATTGGCATCTGGATGATATTTTTTCGCTAATTGTCTATATGCTTTTTTTATTTCGTCATCGGACGCTGTCTTGGATATTCCAAGGACCTCGTAATAGTCTCTTTTATCTGCCATGTTCTAATCCATCCTCCTTATGATTTCTTAAAGTAATCGTGATACTGCCTTTAAAAAATCTAATATATCTATATCGACAAATAGGCAGTCGTTAGACCGCCTATTTTCTTTCGTTACGGGTCGACCCATAACCAATATACTAAAAACATTATTTTTTTACAAGAAAAACTTATCAAATGTATTATTTTTCTTATGAGTTTGATTTTGATTATACTTCTCTGTAATCTCCATCCACTACATCATCTGTGTAGGAGTCACCAGATGCAGCATGAGCACCTGACATATCAGGACCTGGACCACCTTGAGCTCCTTGTGCTTGTTCATATACTTTAGCAAATAATGCTTGAGCACTTTCCATAAGTTTTTCTTTCGCAGCTTTAATATCTGCTACTTCACCATCAGTCATAAACTCTGGATTGGATTTTTCAACTAATTCTTTTAAGTGTGTTAATTCAGCTTCAACTTTTGATTTATCATCAGCAGAAATCTTATCGCCAACTTCACCTAATGCTTTTTCTGTTTGGAATACCATAGAATCTGCATCGTTTCTTGTTTCAACAGCTTCTTTACGTTTCTTATCTTGTGCTTCGTATTCAGCTGCTTCTCTAACTGCTTTATCAATATCAGAATCAGAAAGGTTTGATCCTGCTGTAATTGTAATGTGTTGTTCTCTACCTGTTCCTAAATCTTTTGCAGATACATTAACGATACCATTTGCATCAATATCAAATGTAACTTCGATTTGTGGAACACCTCTTCTTGCTGGTGGAATACCATCTAATCTAAATTGTCCAAGACTCTTGTTGTCTTTCGCAAATTGTCTTTCACCTTGAACTACGTTAATATCAACTGCACTTTGGTTATCAGATGCTGTTGAAAAGATTTGGCTCTTTCTTGTTGGTATTGTAGTATTTCTTTCGATTAATCTTGTTGCAACACCACCCATAGTTTCAATACTTAAGGATAATGGAGTTACGTCAAGTAAAAGAATATCTCCAGCACCAGCATCACCTGCTAATTTACCACCTTGAATGGAAGCACCAATCGCTACACATTCATCAGGATTTAATGTTTTAGATGGTTCATGTCCTGTTAATTGTTTTACTTTATCTTGAACAGCAGGGATACGAGTAGATCCACCTACTAATAATACTTTACCTAATTCAGAAGCACTGATTCCAGCATCTCTTAATGCGTTTTGAACTGGAGTTGCAGTTCTTTCTACTAAATCATGAGTTAATTCATCGAATTTTGCTCTTGTTAAGTTTAAGTCAAAGTGTTTTGGTCCTTCACTTGTTGCAGTAATGAAAGGAAGGTTGATATTTGTTGTAGTTGCAGATGATAATTCTTTCTTTGCTTTTTCTGCAGCTTCTTTTAATCTTTGAAGTGCCATCTTATCCATAGATAAGTCAACGCCTTCTGCTTTCTTAAATTCTTCAATCATAAATCTTGTGATTCTATCATCAAAGTCATCACCACCAAGTCTGTTATCACCAGATGTAGCTAAAACTTCGATAACACCATCACCGATATCGATAATGGATACGTCGAATGTACCACCACCTAAATCGTAAACCATGATTTTTTGTTCGTGTTCATTATCAAGACCATATGCAAGCGCTGCTGCAGTTGGCTCGTTGATAATTCTCTTAACATCAAGACCTGCGATTTTACCAGCATCTTTTGTTGCCTGTCTTTGAGCATCATTAAAGTAAGCAGGAACAGTAATAACAGCTTCCGTTACTTTTTCACCTAAATAGCTTTCAGCATCTGCTTTTAATTTTTGAAGAATCATAGCTGAAATTTCTTGTGGAGAGAATTTTTTATCATCAATACTTACTCTATATTCAGTACCCATATGTCTTTTAATTGAAGATATTGTTTTATCAGAGTTAGTAACTGCTTGACGTTTTGCAGGTTCACCTACTAATCTTTCTCCTGTTTTTGTAAATGCTACAACGGATGGAGTTGTTCTTGAACCTTCTGTATTAGCGATAACTACAGGTTTTCCACCTTCCATAACAGCAACACATGAATTCGTTGTTCCTAAATCGATTCCTATGATTTTACCCATAATTTTTTTCCTCCTATAATTAATTTCATTGTTTTTAAGTTAGCTACTTGTAATTCATTCAATATATAAAATTATTACTAATTTACTACTTTAACCATGCTATGGCGAACTACTGTATCTTTATACATATATCCTTTTTGGAATTCTTCTGCAACGATATTTTCACCAAGTTCTGGATCTTCTGCATGCATTACTGCATTATGGAAATTCGGATTAAATTCCTGACCAACAGCATCTATTGTTTTTAATCCTGCTTCAGTTAAGGAAGTTACTAATTGTTTATAAATCTTTTCAATTCCTTGAGCAAATGCATTTTCTTTCTCTTCTTCCGTTATAGTACCAAGACCTCTTTCGAAATTATCGATAACTGGAAGTACCTTTTCAATAATGTCTCTTGCTCCTATTTCAAACATTTGAGATTTTTCTTTCTCAGAACGTTTACGGAAGTTATCAAATTCAGCCATAGTTCTTATCAGCCTGTCATTTAATTCTTCAATCTTTAAATCTTTTTTATCTTTTTTTTCTTTTTTATCTTTTTTAAAGAATGATTTTTTTACTTCCCCTTCAGAAGTTTCTTCAACTTCTTCTAAGATTTCATCATCAGAGTCTTCCATTGTATCATCTATTACTTCTGAATCTATGTTATCTTTCTCTAATTCATTTTCACCGGCAACGCTATCCTGATTTAATTCATTCATAGTATTATCCTTATCTTCCACTCTTGTAACCACCTTTCCCTTTGTTAGGTCTTTTTCTTAAATATATCATCCAACTGCACCATAAGTGTATGCAGTGTACCGACTACTTTGTCATAATCCATTCGTTTTGGTCCGATTATTCCAATCTTACCATACACGCCTTCTTCAATCTCGTATGTGGCTGTTACCACAGAACAATCTTTCATAGCTTCTACCGAAGTTTCACTACCGATATAAACTTGAATACCACGATTATCTAAATCACCTTCCGTTAATTTCGTATTGATTAATTCCGTTAACGGTTTCTTTTCTTCAAAAGTACTTATGAGTTCAGTTACCTTTTCCATATCACTTAATTCAGGATATTTTAAGATATTAGTGGCTCCACTAGTATAAATTTCAACTTCGTCTTCTTCACCAATTGCTTGAGCAATTGCATCTAAAATACTACTTACAATGTTGCTATAGCTTCCAGCTTGTTCTTTCATTTTTTGTATTATATTCAGATTGATTTCTGTTAAATCCAAACCTTGAAGGAACGTATTCATAACAATATTTAATTTAAGCATGATTTCTTTATCTAACGGTTCTGTGATACTAATCATCTTATTTTTAACAATATTGCCTTCAATCACTATGACTGCTAGTAACTGTTCTGGGTCAACTTCTGTTAGTTGTATAAACTTTACTTTTTTACTACGATATTGAGGTTTTGATACTAACGTAGCATAATTCGTGTTCGTAGCAAGTAATTTTGCAATCTGCTTAAGAAGAAGATCAATTTTATCTGCTTTATCTAAAAGCAGTTCTTTCATATTTTCAACTTCATGAGTTTTTTCTTCTAACATGGTATCTACATACAATCGATATCCTTTATCAGAAGGTATTCGACCTGCAGAAGTATGTGGTTGTATGATATAACCTAATTCTTCTAAATCAGCCATCTCATTCCGTATCGTAGCGGAGCTTAGGTTTAAATCGGTGTATTTTGAAATTGTTCTTGAGCCAACTGGTTCGCCAGTTTCAAGATAATTACGAATAATAGCTTGCAATATCTTCAATTTTCTATCATCCAATATCATACCATCACTCCTTTTTTTGATTGTTAGCACTCACTTAAGTAGAGTGCTAATATCTTTATACATAAAATATCACTATCATTTTACTTTGTCAAGTGCTATTTAAATTTTTTTTATTCAAATATAAATCTAGACATCACCAAATTACTGATATCAATTCCTTTATCCGTAAGATATAGATTATTCTCTTTTGCAATCAATAATCCTTCTTTAATTGATTGCTTTATTACATCACCATACACTGATTCAATACTTACTTTAAACTCTTGTTCAAATGTTTTTGTGCTTATTCCTTTTTGCATTCGCAATCCTAAAAACATGAATTCTTCCATTTGCGTATTTAGGGTTAGTTTATCCATTTCTCTTCTTATATTCCTATAATCGTTTGATAATTTTATATATTCCATTAAATTCTCTTCATTATGAAATCTGGTGTTTTGAATTAAGGAGGATGCACCTAACCCTAAACCTAAATAAGGGGTTCTCATCCAATAAGAAGAATTATGCTTACATTCATAACCTGCTTTTGCATAATTTGAAATCTCATATCGGTAATAACCTGCTTTTTCTAAGGTATCTTTTGTTTCCCTGTATATAACACGATCAAGTTCTTCATCCTGGTCATCTTCACTATAACGCGTATAAAACAACGTACCTTCTTCTATGATTAAGCTATAAGCTGAGATATGTTCTGGTTTTAACTCTATCACTTTATTTAAAGTAGTAAGCCAACTAGATAAAGTTTGTCCCGGTAATGCTGACATTAGATCGATATTAATATTCTTGAACCCCAGTTCTCTTGCTAAATTATAGTTATCCACAAAGGTTTCAAAGGTATGAATTCTTCCTAATTTTTTTAATTCCAAGTTATCTGTTGATTGCAAACCAAAACTAAGACGATTAATCCCAGCTTGTTGATAAGCTAATAGCTTTTCTTTTGTTACAGTACCTGGATTCACTTCAATTGATATTTCAATATCCTGTACATCAAGTTCAAAAACATTCTGTACTGCCTTCATAATCTCTATAATAAAAGTTCCATCAATAGAAGAAGGAGTACCCCCGCCGATAAAAATCGTCTTAACTAGGTACTCCGACACAACTTCTTTTAAACTATCGATTTCAGCAATTAATGCTTTCACATATAATCTCTTTGTATCATCGTTTGCAGGTGCTGATAAAAAATCACAATAATCACATTTCTTTACGCAAAAAGGAATATGTATATACAATCCTAAATCCTTTTTTTGATTATTCAAATCATAACCTCCTTCTTTTATATCTCAATTAATAATCTTCTTCTAATAATCTTCTTCTATAATCTTATTTAATAATCTTCTTCTAATAATCTTCTTCTATTTCTTTTAATAATCTTCTTTAATAATCTTCTTTTAATAATCTTCTTCCTTTAACGCTGTTATAATATAAGCGAACTCTGTCTCAGTTGTATTATCAACGATAAAACCTACTTTGCTTAGCATACTTGTTGTTGAATCCAAGTAATCGGGATACAACTTAACTAAGTGGGTTTCATAATCAAAATACTCACTTGGGTTTTTATCGATGGACAAAACAAATCTTCCACCTAGATTTAACATTGAAAATATTTTTTCAATTGCGGCTTCTTTCTCTTCGATATGAAAAAATGTAAGGGAACTATATATTATGTCAAAGGTTTGATCTATTTTGATTTCTAGAAAGTCACCAATGATAAATTCTACATTATTAAACTCATTCAGATTTTTTTGAGCTCTATGAATTGTTTTAGCAGATAAATCAATACCAACATAGCTCTTACATCCTAGTACTAGTACTTTTATTGCTAATCTTCCTGTTCCTATTCCCAGTTCAAAAACTCTACTCTCTGAATTAACATTAAGTTCTTTTAGAAATGTTTCACCATCCCATTTATTCATATACAATTGCAAAGGTACCGGATCATGTACAGGGTCATTATCCTGTTCAATTAAAATATCATAATGGGCTTTTGTTGTTATGATTTCTTTCATAATATACTTCCCCTTTTTGTATCTTAATAGCGAGAAGGCAGCAATGCCAAATGACTTGCTGCTTTCTGTTATTATGTCTAATATTTTTAAATATATAATTTAAGTTTGTATCACAAGCTTTTAGTTATCATCAAGCTTAAGCACACTCATAAATGCCTTTTGTGGTATTTCAACGTTACCAACCTGGCGCATACGTTTCTTACCTTCTTTTTGCTTCTCTAATAATTTTCTCTTTCTACTAATGTCACCACCGTAACATTTTGCAAGAACGTCTTTACGCATTGCTTTTACAGTTTCTCTAGCAATAACTTTACTACCAATCGCAGCTTGAATTGGTATCTCAAATAATTGTCTTGGAATCTCATCCTTTAATTTCTCACACATCTTTCTGCCACGTTCATAAGCAGTTTCTGCATGTACAATAAAAGATAAAGCATCCACTTCTTCTTTATTAATAAGGATGTCCAATTTAACAAGCTCTGATTGTACATAACCCTTCATTTCGTAATCGAAGGAAGCGTATCCTCTTGATCTAGATTTTAAAGCATCAAAAAAGTCATAGATTATTTCATTTAAAGGCAACTCATATTTTAATAACGCTCTGGTAGCCTCCATATATTCCATTCCTAAATAGATACCACGGCGTTCCTGACAAAGACTCATAATAGCACCTACGAATTCCGTTGTTACCATAATCTCTGCTGTAACCATAGGCTCTTCCATAAATTGTACTAAGGTTGGGTCTGGAAGATTGGATGGATTGGTAATATCAAGAACCTGTCCATCTGTTTTGTGAACTTTATATATTACACCAGGAGCTGTTGTAACAATGTCTAAGTTGTATTCTCTTTCTAATCTTTCTTGAATGATTTCAAGATGTAACAATCCTAAGAAACCACAACGGAAACCAAAACCTAATGCAACGGATGTTTCTGGTTCAAATTGAAGTGCTGCATCATTTAACTGAAGTTTTTCTAAAGCATCCCTTAAATCAGGATATTTTGCTCCGTCTGCTGGATACATACCACAATAAACCATGGAATTTACTTTTTTATATCCTGGTAAAGCTTGTTTACATGAATTCTTTGCATCCGTTACGGTATCACCGACACGTGTATCGCGAACATTCTTTAAACTTGCTGTAATATATCCTACCATACCGGCAGAAAGTTCATCACATGGGATAAACTGTCCGGCTCCAAAGGTACCGATTTCAACAACTTCTGCAGTAGCACCAGTAGCCATCATCTTAATCTCAGTACCCTTGGTAACCTTACCTTCCATTATTCTGCAAAATATTATAACACCTTTATAAGAATCATACTTTGAGTCAAATATTAAAGCTTGTAATGGTGCTTCTACATCACCTTTTGGTGGTGAGATTTTAGTTACTATCTGCTCTAATACTTCTTCAATATTAGTGCCCATCTTTGCTGAGATAAGTGGCGCATCTTGTGCTTCTAAACCAATTACATCTTCAATCTCAGCTTTTACACGATCTGGTTCAGCACTTGGTAAATCAATCTTATTAATTACTGGCATAATATCTAGATTATGATCAAGAGCGAGATAAACATTAGCTAATGTTTGGGCTTCAATTCCTTGTGCTGCGTCAACTACTAAAATTGCGCCTTCACAAGCTGCAAGACTTCTTGATACTTCATAATTAAAATCTACATGACCAGGTGTATCGATTAAGTTAAAGATGTATTCTTCTCCATCTTTTGCCTTATAAACAGTACGTACTGTTTGCGCTTTAATTGTTATTCCACGTTCTCTTTCTAATTCCATATTATCAAGAACTTGAGATTGCATCTCTCTACTTGTCAATAATCCGGTCTTTTCGATAATGCGATCAGCTAGGGTTGATTTACCATGATCTATATGTGCAATTATGCAAAAATTACGTATTTTGCTTTGATCCGTCATTAATAGTTCCTCCTGCGTAACGAAGTTTATTCTGCCTAATTATAGCATAGACATTTCTATGTTACAAGAAAAAGCGTTGGATAAACTAGGATAGTTTATAATAGAAACAATAACCGTATTTTAATTTGACTCACCTGATAATAATTGGTAAAGCACTTCTGCAAAATAATCCATAGCATTCATCGCTTCTTTTACAGTATTTTTATCAGTACCAAGTTCAACAAGAAGAGATTTTTTTCTGTATTGCATATTATACCTGTAAGCATGCAAATAATTTTTATACATTAACCCTGGATATAATTCTCTTCCCTTTAACTGTGTTTGCAAACTAAAGGCAAGATTATCTTGAAGATATGGATTATCAAGATATGTAATTTTACCTTTTGTATTCCTACTTAATCCGTTAAATAACATGACTTGTGCTACATCTTCACCATTTATTCTAGTGACACGCTTATAATCGGTTCCGTCTCTATGTAAATCTATCACAACTTCTATGGATGGATTTTTATTAAGGATTTCTTTTAATCCATCAGCAGCATGATTATAAGCTAAATTTCTCTCTAAATAACCTTCCATCATATCATATTTACTTTTATCATGTATAACATTAAAACCATATTTTTCAGTTAGCAAATTCGTTAAATACGTACCAACACCAACTATAGTATCTGCTTCTTTTCCTTTTCTGCTATCACTATAAGCTTCTTGGGAATGTGTATGATAAATTAAAATCTGTGGTTTATCAGAACTTACCTTTAACTTCATATCTTCTTTTACTAATTTCTTTGCATCAAATAAATCATCTACAATCCTAGTTGCAGAATCAATAATATAAAAATTATTTAATAGAAAATTTCGATTAGATAATTGTTTTAATGTAAAATATTCACCATTTTGGGAACCCAAGGTTTCTGTGGATTTGGAATCATTCTTCATATAAACTTCACCATTGATAATATCAATTGGCATTAGCCCATTTCCAGATAGTGATATATTCCCTAATTTATCCGAAGTATCTTCATCATATTCATTTATTACTTCAGTTGATTGATTCGTTGCTTGCTCATTATATGTTTTAATTCCTTGTAAAATAAGTTCTGCGTATAAATCGTTATTAAATAAGAGATTTGATTCATTTGCAAAAAATATGGCATCTGTGCTATCGTCTTCAATATAATTATTATCCGTATCGTCATAAACTTCCGTTACATAACGATTAATTGGAAAAGTTCCTACCAGATTATTAAATAACATGTTATTAGCATTGTTATCTGAAGCAGAAATATAATCCATGATAGGAATGGACTGTACCATATAATTGCCGGCTGTTGTAACCAAATTCGATTCCGGAGTGACACCGCTTGAATCCGTTCCGAATATTCGAATACATTTAATTAATAAATTTAAACTAAATATTATGATTAAACTCCATACCATTATATGAAACAGTCGAATTACCCTGTATTTGTATCTTCTCATATCATGCTCCTATCTGCTGTGCATAAGCACTTAATACTATCAGGGGAAATTGTCCCATTTGTTATGCTTATGTCTAATATAAGAAATAAAAAAATTTTCTTAACCTACACTTCCTTCCTATAAAATTATATAATCTATCATATGCACTATTTTTAGATATGATAACGTTTCTAAAACATATTTCAAAAATTTTCTAGACATGCCCTCTTTTTTAAGAAAAACATTTATTTAATGCCTCAGAAATTGTATAACTGATACGATTAACTGATTCATCAATATTTTTAGGCGTTACAAACATATTTCCCATAGATTGTTCGTTAATTTCTCCAATGAATTGATGAATCTCTTGTTCCTTAAAACCTTGTTTTGACATAAATTGCTCCATGGTATCACTTACTATGGTTGCTGCATCTACAACAGTAGGTACTCCTAAAGCGATAACATCTACACCTAAGCTTTCTTTATTTAATGCTTTACGATTATTACCAACTCCAGAGCCTGGACTAATACCTGTATCTGTGATTTGAATGGTTGTATTAAGCCTGTGAACACTTCTTGCTGCCAAAGCATCAATAACAATTACTAACTTAGGGCTTGTTTCATGGATAATTCCACGAATCACTTCACTGGTTTCCATTCCTGTCTGTGCCATAACACCAGGCGAAATTGCACTGATATTACCCATTTTATGACGTTCTTGAAAACCCGGTCCAAACTCCTTAATCAAATGTCTGGTAATAAATAAATTATCAACTACCTGCGGTCCAAGTGCATCTGGCGTTACATCTCTGTTACCTAAGCCAGCTATTAGAATCTCTTTATCACTTAAATCTCCAGCTAATTCTTTCACATATTTTGCAATTTCTTCTGATATAGGTTCATGAAAACTTTCATCACTTCCACCTAATCTAGGTGCTTCTATAGTAATATAAGTACCAATAGGTTTTCCCATTGCATCTGCACCCTTTTGGTCCTTAATTTCCACTCTGGTTACACGAATATCTTTCTTTTTATCATAATCCTCTTCTAATACAACCCCACGTATTTCAACATTATCATCTTCAAAGGTTTCCCTTACTTCAAGTGCAAGGTCAGTTCTTGGTACCCCTTTTGTGCTGGAATTGATTTTTGATAATATATCAGAGTCTTTTCCTTTTTTTAAATCATTTTCTTGTTTTTCATTGTTTGCTCTTTTCATCATGCTATACGCCTTCCTTCGTTTTTGTTTTTTGTTGGTATTTTAATTATTTGACAATTTTTTATTCACTTTCAAATTACCTAATAAGATTCGGGTGTCAAAAGCCCATTTTGAAATTATTATACGTCAATTTACACAATGCTAGCTTATCGATGCGTAATGCAAACATGAAGTTAGTTTGCAACACGCTTTCGCTTGAATGAAGTTCGTAATGGTACGTAAGACCCTAAACTACAGGGTCTAAGTACCAACGACTTCATAACAGTTGCGCACTAACTTCTTGTTTGCATAACGCCATAGCTAATATGTGCTTGTGCAAATTGACTAACTGTAAATTACAGAAGGGCTTTTGACACCCGAATCCTAATAATTAGATATGGTATAATGAACCTTCTATATAAGATGTCTTGAATTACACGCACGAAAACCTTGAATACATTACTTTTAAGACTTATTGTGCTATAATAATAAAGTATTTGTGTAAATAACTGTAAGTATTCCACCATTATTTTCTTCATATTTTTTCAAATTATGTATTGACAGATTTATTGCTTTATACTACTATATAATAGTATGTTTCCATTAGAACGTCCGTGTCCGGATTTAATGAAACAAGTAATTCAAAAAATAATAAAAGAATATTTTGGAGGTGTACGATTTGGCTAACATTAAATCTGCTAAGAAGAGAATCTTAGTTAATGAAACTAAGGCATTAAGAAACAAAGCGATTAAATCTAAAGTTAAGACTGTTATAAAGAAAGTTGATGCTGCTGTGGCTGCCGGCGACAAAGAACTTGCTAAGACAAGCTTAATTACAGCAATTTCTGAAATTGATAGAGCTACATCAAAAGGCGTTTATCATAAGAATACTGCTTCTAGAAAAGTATCTCGTTTAAGCAAAGCTGTTAACACTCTTGCTTAATTGATTCACATATCGCAGGAAAGACTTAACCCTTCGGACCTGTAATACTTAAAAAAATATTAGACTAACATTTAAGATTATCTTACATGTTAGTCTTTTTTTGTTGTAGTAATTATTAAATTGAATTGAATACAAACTATATTTAGATTATCTCATACTAGTTAATTTTATTTTTCAGTATGAAAACTCTTTAATTTTTTATGTGAATATAACCACTATATAATATAGGTCACTTCTTTTGTTCTTACTATTTTTATATTCTTACTTTTATATCCTTACTTTTTTTATATTCTTGCTATTTTTAATTCATTGCTATTTTTTATATCCTTATTACTTTTTGCATTTACCTACTTTTTAATGGTAATATATATTATTTTTTAATCTCTGCTTTTTTCTCCGGTTTTACTCCTCCACTCATATGATAAATTGGGCTTGCAACAAAAGATGCTCGTTTTACAGAATCCATACCATAGCGAAG
>JARBTX010000100.1 GCA_029239975.1 Anaerocolumna sp. | reverse complement strand
TGTTTGTGTTCCTAAAGCGGATCTAACAAAATGTAACACGATTAATATTCTTGTAAATGATGTTACCATTATTAAAAGCGAAGGAGCTAAAGAAATTAACGTAAGAACTAATAATATTTGCAATGATGACGATAAACCTTCATTATTGTTACCCGTGTCAAGATTAAATTGAAACGGGCCAATTGATCCATTAACATCTACATCAGATGAATCTGTACCACCCCCGTTATTGGTATTCGTTGTGGTATTTGTTATATTATCATTCGTTGTATTTGTCTCTGCAGCCGAAACTTGGGTAACAAAAATAAAGGTTAATATACATATCACAAATAAGACACCAATGAATCTAGAAATGTTTCTTAAGTGTTTTTTACTTACTCTAATCATGAATACCAACCTTTACTTGTGATCATTTTCTTGATCATCATTCTGTTTTTTTTCCTTTTGTCTGTTTGTAATCTGCGAAATAACTTCGGAGAATTTTATAGATTGCTTTAATGGCTCCCTAAGCATTATGTCATTCTCATCTAATTCAGTAATAGTTTGAATGTTATCCTTATTAATTGCGATAACGAAATATCTTGATCCAATTTTTATTATTTGAAGATATTTATTTTGCGAAACTTTATAAGTTTCAATTACTTGAAAGTTACTATGCTTTAATTGATTAAATTTTGTGCCACCTACAAATTTTGTTGTGAAATAGGTTATGGCAAGAATAAAGATAAATAGAATGCTTACTCCAATAAGCTGGAGTAAACTATCCCAATTTGATGTTCCAACTGTAAGTATAATCATGTTAGCTCCCACGTTTTTTATGATTTTAGGATTTAATATAATTGATATCTATTATTTCCTGTATATATCTTCTGCGAAGCCTTTATAATTTTTTACAGTTTAGCCCACTGCTTTTTTAACTGCTTCTAATACTCTATCAGCTTGAAATGGCTTAACGATAAAATCTTTTGCACCTGATTGGATTGAGTCGATAACCATAGCTTGTTGTCCCATAGCAGAACACATAATAATGTTAGCATTTGGATCACTCGCTTTTATCTTCTTAAGTGCTTGGATACCATCCATCTCTGGCATTGTTATATCCATCATAACTAAATCTGGTTTTGTCTCATTATATTTTTCAACAGCTTTCACACCATTTTCTGCTTCGCCAACAATGGTATATCCATTCTTACTTAAAATATCCTTAATCATCATTCTCATAAATGCAGCATCATCACAAATTAAAATACTCTTTGCCATTATTCAATCTCCTATCGTTTGTTTTTTAATATTATTTACTTAATAATTTCTGTTACTCTAATACCAAAAGATTCTTCGATTACAACTACCTCACCTTTGGCTACAAACTTACCATTCACTAATACATCAATTGGTTCACCAGCAAGCTTATTTAATTCTATAATAGTACCAGGTGAAAATTCAAGTATTTCTTTAATTGATTTACTAGTTCTTCCGAGTTCAACCGTAACTTCTAATGGGACATCCATAATTAAATCGATGTTTTCTGGTTGAACTACCGGATTTTGTGGTGCTGTAAAAGGTTGGAACTGAGCTGGTTGTACATTAACATCTTGAACTGGCGGCATCATATAATTCATTCCTCCATACATGTTTTGTATGCCCTGCATTGGTTGCATATATGGCATTTGATTTTGTTGCATTTGTCCATTATTCAAAGAAGCATGTTCTGCTGGCTTAGTTTCCGTCGTTGTTTGGGATACAGGTTTATTTGTTTGCTCTACTTTACTTGTATCCTTAGCTTCTTCTTTTGTAAATTTTCTATATAAATCTCTTGCAAAGTCAAAAGGATATAATTGCATTAATTCACTGTCTACAAGATCTCCAATTTCCATTTTAAATGAAACTTTTACAAATTTTTCTTTTAAAAATGGGGCTATATCATCAACATCAAATGTCTCATTCATATCCACTAGATTTGCTAGCGGTGGACTAATATCTACTCTCTTTTCCAGCATTGATGATATTGATGTAGAAGCTGATCCCATCATTTGATTCATCGCTTCACTAATTGCACTAAGATGTAATTCTGAAAGTTCACCTAATACATTAGAACCGTCTCCACCCATCATTAAATCTGTAATAATCTTAACGTCAGATTCTTTTAAAATTAAAATATTGTTTCCATCAAGACCTTCTTTATAATAAATCTGAATAAACACACAAGGTCGTTTATTTAATTGAGCTAAATCGTCCCATGTAGCATAAGATACTACAGGTGTTGTTATTGTAACCTTTTGATTAACCAATGAAGATAGTGTAGTAGCTGATGTTCCCATGCTAATATTAGAAATTTCACCAATAGCATCCTTTTCAGCATCTGAAAGTGTGTTTTCACTATTTTCAAATGCACTAGTGCTGTCTTCATCCGTGGTCATCCCTCTTAAAAGTGCATTAATCTCCTCTTGAGATAACATTCCATCCATACACTGTTACTCCTCTCTTATTATCGATGATATTCTTACTGCATAAGAATCTGAGGCTGCACCAGGTAGTGCTTTAAACTTATTAATATTTCCTACGTAAATATTAAGTTCATCCTCCACCTTAGTATTTAACTTAATGATGTCTCCTCTTTGTAAGCCCAGAAAATCGTTAACAGATATGGTGCTTTTACCAAGTACTGCTTTAATTGGAATCTTGGCTTTTGCAATTGCAACTTTAATTACGTCTTGATAAGTTTCGTCATCTTTTACTTGCATAGTTGAGTACCAGTACTTCGTGTTTAACTTATCAATAACGCTTTCTATACATGCATAAGGTAAGCATACATTCATCATACCTTCTACATTACCTATTTTTATATTTATTGTAATAATTGAAGTCATTTCATTTGGTGCTATAATTTGTGCAAACTGTGAATTCGTTTCAATTCGTATTAATCTTGGTTCCAAATGAATTACATTATTCCACGGTTCACTTAAAAGATTTGTGCAGACAGTAAATATTCTTTCTATAATCATTAATTCAATTTCAGTGAATTCGCGTGCCTTATCAAGTGGTACGCCTCCACCGCCGAGCATTCTGTCTACCATAGCATATCCGAGGTTATCTGCTATTTCTATAATAATGTTACCATCAAGTGGTGCAAAATCGATTATACCAAGTAAAACAGGATTAGATAATGCATTTGTGAATTCTGAGTATGCTACTGCTTCCGCATTAATAACTTCCACTTGTACATTTTTTCTAAAATAAGCAGGTAAATTTGTAGAAAGCAATCTCCCATAATGCTCAAATATGATCTCTAACGTTCTAAGATGCTCTTTTGAGAATTTTGACGGTCTGAGAAAATCATAGTTTTTAACCTGCTTTTCACTACTTCCCTTAAATTCGTCCGCGTCTAGTTCACCGCTGCTTAACGCCTTAAGCAGGTTGTCAATCTCACTTTGAGATAAGACGTCGCCCATTATCATTACCTCCCGGGTGATTACTTTATACTATAATACCACATAATTCGAATAAAATCATCAAAATAATTTATTCTACTACTAATTTTCCTATTGACACACTTATAATAAAATCAGATTTAAAGTGTTCCTGAATCCTTTTCAATATATCAGCTTTAATTTTATCTTTATTTAATTTTACTTCTTGCATCGTATATTTTGAAATTTCATCAGAGAATATTTCTGTTATATAACTTTCATTTGTTGATACTGTAGGTTGTAATGTTTTATAATCTTCCGATTTCATGTTTATAGAAAGAGAAGCTGATACTAATGCATAGTGATTTTCTGAATCATTTGCATTATTTTTTAAGTTTATAGTCATATCATTTTCAATTTTATAAACTTCTATGTCTGAAATTGCTACTGAATCTTTTGTATCATCATTTGCTAGTTGAAGTTCCAAATCAATACTTGAAGCTACTTTTGATATCAAATTATTTGTTTTCATCGTTGTTGGTACCACTGCAAAAACAATGATTGCAGTTAACAACATATTTAAAATTCCCAATGCTAATATTATGATGGTTAAGATGTTTTTTTTCATTGTACTCCCTCTGCCTTATTATTGGCTTTGTTTCTTAATATTAATTATTTATATCATTATATATTTTTATCTCAACTCGTCTATTTTTTGCTCTTCCTTCAGGTGTCGAATTACTAGCAATCGGATCGTATTCACCTCTACCTGTCCAACTTAATGTTTTAGGATCTAACCCTTTTTCATTAATCAAATAAGTTGCAGCATTTAAAGCTCTGGCTGAAGAAAGCCAATTGTTACTCTTAAAATTACTATTATTTATTGGAACATTGTCTGTATGTCCTTCTATCTGTATGTTATATTTATCATAAACATGGAGTATATCTCCAACCTTACTAAATATTGGTAAGGCTTCTGATTTAATATCTGCTTTACCAGAGTCAAACAAGATAGAACCACTTAATGATATTTTTACGTATTGAAAATTTGGATCAATACTTAACTCGATGTAATTACTCAGATTTTTTTTATCCGCTAAATCAGAAATATCTTCATACATAGTTTCGGATGCTTTCTTATTTTGTTCTAGAATCTCAGAAGCTGGATCTGATGCATCAGTATAATCTTTTGATCCCTCATCTGTTTTTCCCATAGAAGTAAAATATTCATTTAAATTATTTAGCTGAGTAATACCTGTTGATATTAATTTGCCTTCATCTAAGGCTGAACCACCACCACTAAATATACTAAAACTACTCGATAGTGATGTTACAATATCTTCATATTTTTCAGCATCTACGGTTGAGGATGCAAATAATAAAACAAAAAAACAAAGTAGTAAGTTCATTAAGTCAGCAAATGTATTTAGCCACGGGGAACCTGCACTAGCTTCTTCCGCTTTTTTCTTTCTAGCCATTCACCTCACCACCTTCATTCACATCAAATTCTGCTCTATTAGAAGGTCTTAAGAAGGATTTTAACTTTTCTTCTATAACTCTAGGATTCTCACCTGCCTGTATAGATAAAAGTCCTTCGACAATTACCTCCTTCATCATAATTTCAGAAGCATTGTTAACTTTTAATTTATTAACTACTGGAATACATACCCAGTTCGCTAACACGGAACCATAAAACGTTGTGATTAACGCAACCGCCATGTTAGGACCGATGGTGGATGGATCATTTAAATCTTTTAACATGTTAACAAGACCAATCAGTGTACCAATCATACCCCAAGCAGGTCCCATGGCTGATAATTTATCCCAAAATCCAATGGTATCACCATGTCTACCTTCGATACAACTAAGTTCTGTCTCTAGTATACTACGAACAAGTTCAGGGTCCGTACCATCTACAATTAATAGAATTCCCTTCTTTAAAAACTCATCTTCAATTCCATTTGCAGTTTCTTCTAAAGCCAATAAGCCTTCTTTTCTGGCTACATTTGATAATGCAATTATATTCTTTATAGTCTCAACATCATTATAAGCTGGAGTTTTTAATACTAATTTAAAAGAAGCAAGTTTATTCATATATGCCCTTAAATCTGGCTCCATAGTCATTAATGTTGTAAACGAACCACCAAAGGTAATTAACATGGATGGAACGTCAACGAAATTCATTAGCTTTCCAAATCCAAATGTAAATGTTGCTTGGTCAAATGTAATACCAAAAATCATTAGTAATATACCGCTTATTAAACCTATAATTGAAGCTATATTCAAAATAGTCACCCACCTAACTTATTCATTTGTACTACTTAACTTTGCGAAAAAAGTTCCTTTTTGTAACATTTTACAAGATTAATAATCTCTTGTCTACTTTCTTTTACTAGTATTTTCTTTCCAGTCGTAAGAGTGATAACAGTATCTGGAGTCTCCTCGATTATCTCAATTAGGTCATCATTAATAGTAACACTTACATTATTCATTTTTGTAACATTTATCATATTGATGCCTCCTGCACATTCTAAATACCTGAATATATAGAATAATCTTAATTCTAAATCTAGTGACAAATAATCAATTAAATACTATATATTTGTCACTAGATTTTGGTTATCAGTTCACACTAAATCAATGACTAGCTATTTAAATTAATTTATATAATCTAGTTTAAAACATACACTTGTTTAGACTATCGTTATGCGTTATATCAGTAATTATTTAGATTATCGTTTTAAATTTATTAATTCTTCTAATAAAGTATCTGAAGTAGTTATAATTCTTGAATTCGCTTGGAAACCTCTTTGTGTTGTAATCATTTCTGTAAACTGTGCAGATAGGTCAACGTTAGACATTTCAAGTACACCTGTTGTAAAGTTTCCACCATCACTTGTAACGTCATGACCAATTCCATCAAATTCTCCAGAGTTTTGTGTTTGAGCAAACATACTATTTCCTACTGATTCAAGACCTGCTGGGTTAGAGAAAGATGCAACTGCAACCTGTCCAAGTAAGATACTATCACCATTATCATATTTACCATAGATTTTACCGGATGTATCAATACTAACACCTGTCATGTTACCAACTTTTTTACCTGCACCAGCACCATCTAAACTACCCTTATTCGATTCAAGAGAAGAAGAACCACTAGAAGCGAACATTGTTATGGATGAGAAATCGATGTCAATTTCTTCAAACGCATTACCAGTACCACCTATCTTAAATTTTACACTTTTATCTGTGTCTGTAGTTCCTCCTATACCAACGAATTTACCTGTAGAACTATTGAATGTTAATGTTGTTGCACTGGTTGTAGGATTTAATGCTATCGCACCTGTTGTTGCATCTGGAATTGTAACATTATATGTTGTTCCATCAAAGGTGAATGAATTAATTCCAGAAGATACATATGTTGTAACACCAGCTGTAACAGTTTCTTTAACAAAAATTGATTTACCATCTGCACCTTTTACATCTTTTAATGATACAGAATATTGATTGGTTGGTGTAGCTAGTTGTTTAACATTCAATTCTGCTGTATAACTTTGTCCTAAATTATCATAGAAAGATACATTTACATTCTTTCCTGTTGTAGCTATCTGAGTATCCTTACTATCGATATTACCTGCTATGTATGCATTTGTAGTTGCAGCAGGTGCTGAAAATAAGTTCTCTGGTGACATAATCCTTAAAGGTGATACTGCAGCTGCTACTGTTTTTGTACTATCATTAGGATCTACTTGCCATCCCATTACGGTCGCACCTGTTGAAGTACATAAAGTTCCATTTGCATCTACTTTAAATGCACCTGCTTTTGTAAAGTAATTCGTTCCAGCACTATTTACAACAAAGAATGAATCACCTGATATCATAACATCAAATGGGTTATCAGTTCTTTGAGATCCACCAGTTTGAGTAATGGATGCTGTAATGGATGCTACGTTAGATCCAAGACCGATTTGTTTTGCATTTTGTCCAGCTGCGCCTGTTGTAGCATTTGGACCTGTAGCACTTTGTGTTGTTTGATAAAACACGTCAGAAAAAGTAACTGAACTTGCTTTAAAACCTACTGTATTTACATTCGCAATATTATTACCTATAACATCCATTTTTGTCTGATGTACTCTTAAACCTGATACACCAGAATATAATGATCTCATCATAATTAATGACCTCCTATTTGTATTGTGCGTAATCACCCTATCAGTCAGTCAAGGGTTATCTGCCTCCCTAAGGTCCAGCATTGTTATATGATTACAGCACCATCAATATTAGTAAAAATCTTATCATCACTATCATTTACTGCGGTAACAACTGTTTTATTCTTTACATTAACAATAAAAGCAATATTGTCTACCATAACTAGTGATTCGTTTATCCCCTTCTCTTGCGCTTTACGGGCACCTGTATTTAATCGTTCAAGTTGTGAATCCGACAAATCAATATTCCTGCTCGCTAAACGTTCATTAGCATGCTTGGAAAATTTTAAAGATACATCTAGGGTTTGGGTTGTTTGATTTTTTAATATTTCGCTAAATGTAACATTACTACTGCCATTTACTTGATTCGTTTTAATACTCTTATGATTTAAGAGTTGCCCCGACATTTGCTCAATAGAAGTAAAATTAGTTTGTGAAATATGATTCATAAATGCCTCTTTTCTGCTAAATCAATACGCTTTGTCTCAATGTTAATAATCAACCTTAAGAACACGAATCTATTAGCGATGAAAATCATTTTACACAACTATTCATTTATGCTTCTGGTGTAGAATTACTTGGATTATCATTAGATGAATCGTCTGTATTATCATCTTCTGTAGGTGCCTGACCTTCTACTTTAAGCGTTATCTTTCCTGCTACTGTTGTATATAAAGCATCATTGAATACTAATGTTGGTTTATAAGTTCCATCTTCTAAATCTTTGAGCGCGTCCTTGCTTATTGTTACTTTATTACCTGCTACTGTGATATATTTGGAATCTAAAATATTATTATTAATTATAACTGCAACATCCGTTGCTATTGTTTCACCAGAACCTAGATTTACATCAAAAGTTATATC
This sequence comes from Anaerocolumna sp., assembly GCA_029239975.1. GTDB lineage: Bacteria > Bacillota > Clostridia > Lachnospirales > Lachnospiraceae > Anaerocolumna. The sequence goes on along the minus strand of JARBTX010000100.1, from coordinate 8,030 downwards.
TTTTGGGTTAGCCTTATCAAATGTTTCACTAACTTCCTTTGGCATATAAGGTAGTCCCTGTTTAATTAAGTAAGTGCTATCTATTACTTGATATAACTGATCAATGTTATATAAGCTACCTTCTATTGATAATTGAGCTTTCCCACCTGACATAGCTACATAATCTACTGTACCGCTTTTATAAGTTACTCCACCAGATGTATCCGTTGACTTCACAATAACATTCATACCAACCAAACCAAAGGCTTGTGAATTGGCACTTGTTTGACTTAAATTTTGCATCTGTTCTAATTGTGAAAAAGTTGCTAATTGAGCAACATACTCTGTATCCGTATTTGGATTAAGAGGATCTTGATATTTCATCTGTGTTACCAATAATTGAAGAAAAGCATCTTTCCCTAAAGCATCGGTACCTTTTGTTGATGTTTTTGTAGTAGTGGTTGTGCTTGTTTGGTCTATCGCACCATTTTTAACTGGATTTATTAATTCAGCCATTATAATCCTCCCTGTTACCTAATGCTCCGAATTTGAGCATCAACACAATATTTGTAATTCAATCGCACTAATTCATCGTGTGTGAAAGATTTTTTTCCACACTACTCCTAACCTTTTAAGCAGAATAGTCTATGCTATTACCATCTTGTTCAAGTAAACTATCCAAAGCATTTTCAGTCTGTGAAGAACTAGTTATATTTGCTTCGTCATCGATGAAATTACGTCTTTGTGAATTACCTTGTTTACTTTTTCCACCAGTTGCAGCTTGATTGCTTTGGCTAAAATCAAAATTTGAAACTGTTACTTCAATACTTTCAACTTTTAAACCTTGACTGTTCAAACTTTCACGTAATGTATGCATCTGACTTTCAATTGCTTCTTTGGCAATTTCGTTTTGTGCTGTAAATTGTGCTGTAATGATTCCATCTTTTGAAACTACAGAGAGATTAATTTTGCCTAAACTTTCTGGATTTAACTGTAATTCCATTGATGTCTGATCTGGTTTGATAAATACCTTAATCTGCTCAACAATTTGATTTGTAATCTCTTGCATTTGACGAAGGTTTGATATCTGTTCTGTAAATCCTAGATTTGTATCTTTACCAGCCACAGATAGATTCTGAATAAATGTATCCAATGGAGACTTCATCTCAACATCAGCTTCATTTTGATTCGTATCATCCGTTTTTGATTCAAAGGAGCTAGCGTCTTTTGTTTCATTCGATAAATTCTGTGTTAATTCACTCTTTAAATTATGTACTTCCAAAATTGAACTTGTTTGGTTAGTACTTTGAGTGTTTACAGAATGATCCTTAACTTCTGCTATTACATTTTGCTTAGGATTTAGAGTTGTTCCTTTTTCTACTTCATCCAGAATAACTGCTATCTCTTCCTTTGTAAGATTCAGATCTTGAGATTTCACTAATTCGTCCACATTTTTAGTTAATTCACTTATGGTGTTTGCTAAGTCTTCATTTGTTAGTAAGTCTGAAATTTCAATACCATTTACATTAAGAGCAAGTTGTGTTAATTTTTCTGGATTTAATAGGTCAACCATTGTAAGACCTAGAGTTTCCATAGCTTTTTCTAATTCTTCTTTACTGATATTTAACGTATCACAAACTGTGGTTTGTACCTGTTGCATCAATTCTTCAATCGACTTAATAACCATTACTTGTAAATCGTCGTTATTTTGTGTCATATCTACTGGTAAATCTTTATTTGTATCAGTTTCATTTAAAACAACTTTTGGATTTGAATTATTTACTACATTTGTTTTAAAATATTTTTCTATGGAATCTTTATTACTTTCTTGGTTGATCTTCTTTTCAGATTCACTGTTCGATTTTAGATTATTATTAAATAAATTACTAAAATCGTTTGTTGCCTTTTTTTGTTTATCTAACGAAGAACCATTTACCTTAGAATTACTCAAAAGATTTCCCGTTTGTGCAATAACACTTTGTGCTTTCATCCCACTTCCTCCTTTCTTAAAATTTTTATATACTTAAGTGCATTAAAATACACAATAAGCCAAATTAATTATTATTATAGTATTCTTCATCTAGATCCAGCATTTTTTTGGTTATCTTTGCTGCTGCTGTTGGATCCATTTGAGCTAAAATAAGTGAACTTTCCGTTGGTTTCATACATAATAACATTTTAGCTACCACATCGATATCACCTGTCATAACCTCTAATATACTAGCAGCATTCTTTGGCTTCATCTTTCTATAAATATCTGCCTTTTCTTGTATCGCTTGGGAGTACTGCTCTTGTTCAACAACTTGTCTGTAAATCTCTTCTGCAGTTGTCGGATTAATACTTTCATAGTATTTTTGATACTCTTCTATATCAGGTGCCGAATCTGAAAATACAATTTCATTTTCGAACTCTTTTACTCTTTCTTCAAAAGCCAATTGATTTGACTCAAAAACTTTAAGCCTATCTACTTCTGCTTGTAAATCTCCGATGGTTTCAGCTCCATTTGTACTATTCGCAGCTAAACTCTCATTCTCTAATTCCAATTCCTTTATACGATCAATTGCCTCTTTTAAAGTACTGTATGGATAGTCATTTTCATAAGCAATTTGTTCATCGGTAACATCAGGTAAGATTTTATTTACGATTGGTACATCCTTTAGTAAAGGTCTTAATATGGAATTTCCAAATCCACCGACATTTAATTTTATTAATACTGCAAATATCGCTAACCATATAAAAATTATTACAAATACTAATATGATAGCAAATATTTTGCTTCCAGCTTTCTTTTCTTCACCATTACCTAGGCTTTTATCCTTTTTTGCCATTACGTTTCCTCCTGATATTCGGTAGGACTGTTATATTTATAACTGACTAATTCATCAATTTCTTTTCTTTGTTCTGATTCAAACTCTTGTTTAAATTCTTCGAATGATTTTTCTTTTAGTTTTTCATGAGTTTTTCGCTCAAGAATAGCAGCATTTAACCGAACTCTGGCTGCCTCTAATTGTTGTTCGGCTTTTTTTACAGAAATTTGTTGTAATTTAATATGATATTTTGTAATCTCGATTGCTTCTTCACATTGTCTAATTTCTAATAATTTTAATGTAGACTGCATAATGTTTCGAATTCTTTCTTGATACCGAATTACTTTTTGATGCAATGCATTCAATTTTTCTTCTTCTTCAGTCAATTTTAAACGAGCATTACCATAAGCTGTTTTCGCTTGTTCTTCCATCTTAAATTTTATTGTTAAAATATTCTGCATTTTATAGATAAACTTTGCCATTCATTCACCTATTCTTCAAATATTTGATTTAACGCTTCAGTAATTTGATTAAAATCTAATTTTTCATTCACATCTTGAAGCAAGAAATCATTTACTGCCTCGATTTTAGAAATTGCATAGTCAATATTTTTATTTGAACCATTTTTATATGCTCCGATATTAATTAAATCTTCTGCCTCTGCATACGTTGCTAATACAGTTTTGAGTTTTCCAGCTGTTTTTTTGTGTTCGCTACTAACAACTGCTGACATAACACGAGAAATACTTTGTAATACATCAATGGCTGGATAATGATTCTTGTTAGCAAGTTTTCGTGTTAACATAATGTGCCCATCTAAAATACCTCTTGCCGTATCTGTAATTGGTTCATTAAAATCATCACCATCTACCAATACAGTATATAAACCTGTTATTGATCCATGTTCAGCATTCCCAACTCTTTCTAAAAGTTTAGGCATTTCGGAATATACACTAGGTGGATAACCCCTTGAAACAGGTGGCTCTCCAGATGCTAAACCAATTTCTCTTTGTGCCATAGAAAAACGGGTTAAATTATCTAACATAAATAAAACATCTTTTCCCTGATCTCTAAAATACTCTGCGATAGCGGTCGCAGTTTGAGCCGCTTTTTTACGGATTAGTGCAGGTTTATCTGAAGTAGCTACTACTACTACAGAACGTTTCATACCTTCTTCTCCTAAGTCTCGTTCGATAAACTCCCTGACTTCCCTTCCACGTTCACCAATGAGTGCAATAACATTAATATCCGCTTGTGTATTTCTAGCAAACATACCAAGCAAAGTACTCTTTCCAACACCACTACCAGCAAAGATACCAATTCTTTGTCCTTTACCAACTGTTATCATTCCATCAACTGCTTTCACACCTAATGGAAGTACTTCATCGATAATTTTACGTTTCATCGGATCTGGTGGTTCTGCTTCTACTGAATAACTAAATTCCACATTAAGTTCTGAACCATCAATAGGTTGTCCTAATCCATCTAATGTTTTACCAAGGAGACTATCCCCTACCATTACCGTTAATGGTTCCATTGTTGATTCTACTGTACTGCCAACACCGATACCTTCCACATTGCCATAAGGCATTAATAGAATTCTATCTTCTCGAAACCCAACTACTTCAGCCATCACAGACACCGTTCTATCTTTTGAAACAATAATACATAAGTCATTTAGTTTCGCTTTAGGACCTATGGATTCAATCGTTAGTCCGACAATCTTTACTACTTTTCCAAGTGTTTTTTCATATGTTTTATCGAGTAAGTTTCTATATTTATCAAAGTTAACAGTCACCATTTTATCTATCCTCTATTCTTTCCAGAAAGGAGTTTAATGTCTTGAACTAAGTTATTAAGCTGAACATCAAGACTACAATCCACTACACTTGTATCTGTTTCAATAAAACATTGATTTTTAGTTAAATCCCTATCTAAGGTAATATCAATGTTTACCCCTTCATTTACCAGGTTTTCTAATTCAACTTTTTTTGTATAAACTAATTCAAAGTCTTCTTTTGAAACACGAATGTTAAATACTTTTGAACTATCAGCATTGGTTATCGCATTATGAATAAGGTAAAGAATAACATCTTTTTTATCTTCAACAACAACACCAACCAAGTTTTCTACCAAAGCTGCAACAATATTTGCAAATTGTGGTTCTAATTCTTTGATTTGCTCATGGTAACGATTCTCTTGTTCTTTCGCTTCGATAACTAATTTTTTCTTAGCTGCTTCGATTTCTGCTATTCCATTTTGGTAACCTTCGTTATACCCACGCTGTTTTGCTTCCTCAAAAAGTTGTTCACATCTTAGTCTAGCTTCTTGTTCAGCATTATTTATAATATCATTTGCCTGAGCTCTAGCTTCTGCGATAATGTTTTCACTTTGTTCCTTTAAAAACAGTTGTTGTTCTTCATGCGAAACAGTTTCAACAACTTGTGCCATTATCCCTTCGGTAAATGTTTTATCGCTAGGTTCATCATACTCCATTTCTTCAGGTTGGATTTCTTGTACCTTTCGTTCAAAATGGATTACGCGGAATTGTTCGCTTCTCTCGTTGGAATCGATTAGCTTTTTATCTTCACCATTCACATAAACATATCTTGACTTGATAACATTAGACAACTATCTCGTCACCTCCACCTCTAGAAATAATAATTTCAGCAGAGTCTTCCAGTTTCCTTATAATATTAACAATTTTTTGTTGAGCTTCTTCAACATCCTTCAAACGTACTGGCCCCATAAAGTCCATATCTTCTTTTATCATAGTAGCTAAACGTTTGGATAAGTTATTAAAGATAACGGTTTGTACTTCTTCGTTAGAACCTTTCAGAGCAACTGCTAATTCATTATTATCAACTTCTCTGAGTACTCTCTGAATTGACTTATCATCCAAGGATAAAATATCTTCAAATACAAACATTTTTCTTCTGATTTCATCTGCCAATTCTGGCTCTTCAATTTCAAGGGTTTCCATGATATGTTTTTCTGTACCACGGTCAACAGTATTTAAGATTGCAACGATGGAATCTACACCACCAACAATTGTGTAATCTTGGTTCACTAAAGATGATAATTTACGTTCTAATACTCTTTCTACTTCCTTGATAACATCTGGTGAAGTTCTATCCATCTGAGCGATACGTTTCGCTACATCAGCCTGCTTGTCCGGTGGGAGTGCTGATATAATGGATGAAGCTTGAGAAGATGATAGATAGGATAATATAAGTGCAATTGTCTGCGGATGTTCATCCTGAATAAAGTTTAACATCTGACTAGCATCCGTTTTTCTAACAAATTCAAAAGGTCGAACCTGTAATGAAGCCGTTAATTTACCAATTACATCTCTTGCTTTATCTGAGCCAAGTGCTTTCTCTAAAAGTTCTTTTGCATATTCAATACCACCTTCAGCAATATATTGTTGAGCTAAACAAATTTCATAAAACTCATCTAATACTTGCTCTTTTGTTGCTGGAGAAACACTTCGTGTATTTGCTATCTCTAAAGTAAGTTGTTCAATTTCATCTTCTTTTAGATGTTTAAAAATACTTGCTGATTTTTCAGGCCCAAGTGCAATTAACAGAACAGCAGCTTTTTGTACTCCAGATATATCACTATTTTTAGCCATATGCTATCCTCCCTAATTTTACATTAACCCCAGTCATCGTTTAACCAATTACGTAATAACTGCGCAACTGCATCTGGATTCTCATCTACAAATTTCTCTATCATCTTTTTCGTTTCAGATTTATCACTGAATTCGATATCATCTAAGGACTGATTTTCTTTTGTTGTTGCTAGTAATTGTTCAACTGATAATTCAGGCTCTAATTCTGTTACTTCAACAGGTGAAGTACCTTTAAATACTACATAGATTAATAGAGCAAAAATCAAAACAGCTAAAACAATTTGTAAATAGAAGGTTAAATCTCTCGAAGTTTTTTCTTTTGGTACAAATACAGGTTGTTCATACGCAATAATTGCAATATTCTCAACTGATATTCCTGTAGCTAAAGAAACCAATTTATATTCTTCTTCCGTAACTTCTATTTGCTTTTTCTCTTTATTTGCTAAGACATATTCATCAAATGTCATGTCATTTAATAAACCTTGTAATTCAAGATCTTCTTCTTGGTACGTAACCACTTTTGTAGCAACAATACTTCCTGAAGATTTATCAGGTATAACTGCACCTACTTCAAATTCTGTATTTGTAACCCTTTCACTTGGTAAATACTCTATTTGAGTTGTTGTTACTGTAGATCCTTCTGTAGTTCCATCCTGTACTTCATAGCCAGTTTCATCATTAGATGTTGTTCCTGGTACACCTGATGCCCCACTACCTGTATTTACAGCTTCATAAGAATAATAATTTTTATATAAACCTTGATCTTGTCCTTCAGCTGGTATTTGCTCGGTATATAATTGTGATACCTTATCCATATTTAAAGACCAGTTAAACATAGGTTGAACATCGTTGTAACCTAGTTTCATCATTAACATATAGATATTGTTATTATAGGTATTTTGAAGTTTTTCACGATAATCAAGTACAGAGCTAGCACTACCAGAATAAAGGTCAGCTTTGCCGCCAAATAGTAAATTACCATTTTGATCAATTACTTTAATTTTATCAGTAGATTCATTACCAATAGCTGCTGCAACATATTCTGCTACTGCTTCTGCTTTTGCTACATCAAAATCTTCAGTAATTGTTAGCGCTACACTGGCCGGATAATCTTGTTTTTCTTGTAGTACACTGAACGTGTTTTCTTCAGGTACATAAGTCACTTGAGCATCAGTAATCCCTTTCATTGTTAATAGGTATTTTCTAATCTCAGATTGAATATATAAATGATTTTTTAACGTTCTATCACTGTTAGTAGTACTAAGATCGTTGCTCATTAATTGTTCTAGCGTCACTCCAGATGTTGGTACATCACTGCTATAAACTAATAATAAAGCGTCGGAATATTTTTTTTCGTCAACCAATATCGTAACTGAGTCATTCGCAAGCTTATATTCTATACCTTCAGCTTTAAGAAGCTCAGCAACCTTGCTCGCATCTTTGGTTGTTTCATTTACAATTAAAGTTTTATACTTAACACTATTCGAAATGGTTATTAGTATAATTAACGCCAAGAAAACAGATGCAATTACACTTATAATAATTGTCTTCTGTTTACTGGAGTACTTTTTCCACTTATTCAATAGCTGAATCGGTATCTGTTTAAGTTT
>JARBTX010000010.1 GCA_029239975.1 Anaerocolumna sp. | reverse complement strand
CAAAAAGTGGTATTGTAGTTGAAGGTATCCATGACGTAGCAGTTCGTTTCTCAAAATGCTGTAGTCCAGTTCCAGGGGATGAAATCGTTGGTTTTGTAACAAGAGGTCGTGGTGTATCCATTCATAGAACCGATTGTATTAACCTTATGAATTTATCAGAAGAAGATAGAGCAAGACTCATCGAAGCGGAGTGGAATGTTAACCTGGATAAAGCACAAGGTGGCGGTGAGTTATATACAGCCGAGATTAAAATATATGCGAATAATCGTAGTGGTGTTCTAGTTGATGTATCAAAGATTTTAACAGAAAATAAAATTGATGTAACGAGTATGAATGTTCGTACCAATAAACAAGGTACAGCAACGATTAGCATTGGATTTGAAATCAATGGTGTTGAACAATTACGAATGATTGTAGCGAAGTTGCGTAATGTAGAAAGTGTAATTGATATCGAGAGAACTACCGGTTAATATATATCAAGTGCAGAAAGATTAGGTAAATATGAGAATACAAACGTTTATTTTTGGAGTAGTGCAAACCAATTGTTATGTTATCTCCAATGAAATAACAGGTGAAGCAATTATAATTGATCCTGCAGACAATCCAGATAGTATTAAGAATATAGTAGAGCAACAAAACCTAAAACCAGTTGCAATTCTTTTAACACATGGACATTTTGATCACATGATGGCGGCACCAGAATTAGCTGCTTTTTATAACATAAGCATTTATGTATCAGAAGCTGAAAAAGAATTGGTAAAAGATCCGAAGATGAATGCTGCTTTTCTTATACGGAGTGATTTCTCATTAACTGCAGATAACTATTTTCATCATAATGAACTATTATCCTTCATTGGTAAAAATATTCGTGCGATTCATACTCCTGGTCACACTGTGGGAAGCACATGCTTTTATTTTGAGGATGAAAGTATATTAATAAGTGGTGACACTTTGTTTTATGAATCTTTAGGAAGAACTGATTTACCAACTGGTAATTCGGCTGATATATTAAACTCAATAAAAGAAAACTTATTATGTTTGCCAGAAGAAGTAGTTGTATATCCAGGACATGGAGAAAAGACTACTATAGGAAATGAAAAAAGGAATAATCCATATTTAAGTGAAGCAAACTTTTGGGATTAGATATATAAAGGGAGTTAGGAATGATTAAGATTTATTTATCCAATGAAGAATATCATTATGATATTCACGCTTTAGTTAAAGCATTTTATCCTGAAGATCAAGTAAAGGTAATAGTGCAGATCCCAGATGATAATACCGTAAGTGAGTCAGACAGTGATGAAGAATCCGATATGGATATGATATTTGATATATCAGCTACAACAATTAAATTTAATATAATAAAAAATAGTGAATGCATATATTCAGAAAATAACAACGTAGATACAAAAGATAAAAAGTTATTTAAGAATAATTTAAAACGCTTGATTTATCATTGTTTATCAAATTTTACTGGCAAGGAATTACCTTGGGGAACATTAACTGGTGTAAGACCAACAAAAATAGCATATGAGATGCTTGAACAAAACAAGTCAGTAGATGAAATCAAAGATTTTATGAAAGAACAATATCTTTGTTCCAAAGATAAAATAGATTTAAGTCTTAAAGTTGCAGAACGAGAAATTACACTACTTCACGAAATAGATTATAAAAATGGTTATAGTATCTATATAGGGATACCTTTTTGTCCCAGTACTTGTCTTTATTGCTCCTTTACTTCCTACCCTTTAGAACAATTTGGTTCATACATTGATGAATACCTACAGGCATTATTCAAAGAAATTACGTTTGCCGGTACCTGTTATCAGGATAAAAAATTATCTACGATTTATGTAGGTGGTGGAACACCAACTACTCTTTCAGCAAAACAGTTAGATCAATTATTAACTCATATTAGAAAAACCTTTGATTTTACTTATGTTTCTGAATTTACAGTTGAAGCAGGCAGACCAGATAGTATTACAATGGACAAGTTAAAAGTTTTAAAAAATCATGGTATTACACGTATATCGATTAACCCACAGACCATGAATCAAAATACGCTTGATTTAATTGGTAGAAAACATACAGTAAAACAAATTATAGAAACTTACAATATGGCTCGCGAACTAGGTCATGATAATATTAATATGGATGTTATATTAGGTTTAACCGGTGAAAATGTAGATGATGTTACATATACATTAAATGAAATCGGTAAATTAAGTCCTGATAGTTTAACAGTACACACCTTGGCAATCAAACGAGCGGCAAGGCTTAACATACAGAAAGATAAGTATCTGAATATGGCTGCAACAGACGTGTCTGTTATGCTAAAAATTGCATCAGAGTATGCAAAAAGTGCTGATTATCTGCCTTATTATCTATATAGACAAAAGAATATGACAGATAACCTTGAGAACGTTGGATATGCTAAGTTTGGTAAAGAAGGTTTGTACAACATTTTAATCATGGAAGAAAGACAAACCATATTAGCATTAGGTGCTGGTGGGTTATGCAAATTTGTATTTCATGATGAAAACCGTATCGAACGTGTTGAAAATGTAAAAAGTCTAAAAGATTATATCGAACGTATTGATGAAATGATTGAACGAAAACGCATATTTATAAATAATAATTATTAGTCAATTGCGAAACATCAAAGACATATTTATATATCATACATTTATACAATTTTATAGCTGAATCTTGTCCCTTAGGGCAACTAAAGCTAGAAAATTCGTATAAATTGTATGATAAATTCAATAAAATATGTAGTTTCGCTATTGGCTAAGTAATAATTAATAAAGAAAGGAAATTCTAATGCTGCTACAAGAGATTGGAACATTAGAGTGGTCTAAACAAGAATACACCGCAAAGGATGACTTGTCTGAAGCAATTGACCATGGAATCCTAGTTAGTAATTTAGCATTTTTGCTGTCAAAAGAATTAGGTAAAGACGACGAATTTTGTTATGCCATGGCAGAAGCCGGAATGGTTCATGATATTGGGAAATTAAAGCTTGGTAAATACTTATATGGTAGAAATAAAGATACACTAGTAATAGAAGAGATGAAATATGTTAGAATGCACCCAACCATCGGTTATGACATATTGAAAAATTATGAGTATTCGGATATTATATTAGAAACTGTTTATCATCATCATGAGAATTATGATGGTTCTGGATATCCAGACAATTTAAAAGAAAAATCAATTCCTTATGGTGCGAGAATCCTTAGAACTTGTGATGTATTTGCAGCTTTAATTTCAGAGAGAAGATACCGAGCCGCATTTGACATTGATACTGCAATTGAATTGATGGTGGAAGAAGTTAAAAATTTTGATATGGAAATTTTTTTAGCATTTTTAAGAATTGTAAATTCTGATAAATTTAATGAAATTCAATCGTTTATTGAGTCTATTAATAAAAAAAATATGTTTATAAAAGATACAAAATAAAAATACAATTCTATTTTATTTGGAGGAAACAAGATGATTACACAAAGACCAAAGGGTACCCAGGACTGGTATGGAAGTAACATGCATAAGAGAACCCTCATTGAAGAATTAGCACGAAAATTATGTAAAGCTTATAACATAAAAGAAGTAATTACACCAGTTTTTGAGCATACAGTATTATTTCAAAGAGGTGTAGGTGAAACGACAGATGTTGTACAAAAGGAAATGTATACTTTTTTAGATAAAGGAGATAGAAGTATTACATTAAAGCCTGAAGGTACTGCTGGAGCAATTCGTGCTTATCTTGAGAATAATTTATATGCAGAAAGTCAACCGACAAAGTTGTTCTATGTAACACCAGCATTTCGTTACGAACAGCCACAAAGTGGAAGACTTCGTCAACATCATCAATTTGGTGTGGAATTTGTTGGTTCAAAAAGTCCTTTGGCAGAAGTGGAATTAATTACGTTAATCACTACTTTTATTAAAGAAATTGGTCTTAATAATGCGAATCTTCACATTAATAGCATTGGTTGTAGTGATTGTAGAAAAACATATAATGAAGCATTATTAAAGTTCTTAAAACAACACGAAAAACATTTATGTCCAACATGCCGTGAAAGAATGCAAAAAAATCCGTTAAGAGTACTTGATTGTAAAGTTCCTACTTGTAAGAGTATTGTTAAAGATGCACCAAGAACAATTGAATATCTAGATGAAGAATGCCAAACTCATTTTGATGAGCTACAAAGCTTATTAACAGAATTAAATATACCATATGAAATTGATACAGGTATTGTAAGAGGCCTTGATTATTATACAAAAACAGTATTTGAATTTGTAAATGACGAAGGATTTACATTATGTGGTGGTGGTCGTTATGATAACTTAATTCATGAAATTGATGAAAAGCAAGATATTCCATCCGTAGGTTTTGGTATGGGAATTGAACGTATTATTTATTTCTTAGATAAAGAAAACGTTGAACTTGAGCCAGAACCAGCAATTGAACTCTATGTAGGTATTTTGGGTAGAGAAGCAAAAGCTTCTGCTTATAAAATAGTAAATGAATTACGTAACGCAGGAGTAGTTGTGGAAACAGATTATATGGACCGTAGTGTAAAAGCACAGATGAAGTATGCTAATAAAATAGGTGCTAAGAATACGGTAATTATTGGTGCTGACGAATTAGCGAATAATCTTGTTAAAATTAAAAACATGGAAAATAGTGAACAAACAGAAGTGAAATTAGATGAAATTGTGGATTATTTTCTAAAATAATATAAAAATTGTGAATAAAATCTGTTATCAAATTTGCTTTATGAGTAAAGTATGATAACAGATTTTTTTATGCTTTAAGGAACTTGTTCTAAAATCACATGGATAGTTGGATTTACTATATTGAATAGTACTTTGTAATAGTATAGTATCTTGTTTTTTGCCACTAAAAGGATTATAATTTACTAAAATGAATAACATCTAACTAGACTATATACATATTAATTTAATGAACATCTTAATATTTTACTAGTTAGGAAAGAAAGGATTACATAGATGAAGCAAAAGAATGCATGGCTTAAGTACGATGAAAGCCAAACAAAAGAAATATTCTCTTTTAACGAAGGGTATAAAAATTTTATCTCAGATTGTAAAACAGAAAGAGAATGTGTTTATGAAATTATTAAGCAAGCAGAAAAGGAAGGTTATACCAACCTTGTTTCTATTATAAAAGAGAAAAGAAAACTAAAACCAGGAGATAAAGTTTATTATAACAATATGGATAAAGCAATAGCTCTATTTTTAATTGGTGAAAAACCACTTGAAGAGGGATTAAAAATATTGGGAGCTCATATTGATTCACCAAGAATTGATATAAAGCAAAATCCACTTTATGAAGATACTGACATGACTTTACTTGACACACATTATTATGGTGGTATCAAGAAGTACCAATGGGTTACTTTGCCACTTGCTCTACATGGTGTTGTAGTGAAAAAAGATGGTACAAAACTTAATATTGTAATCGGAGAAGATGAAAATGATCCAGTTATCGGTATTACCGACCTTTTAATTCACTTAGCTGGTGCTCAAATGGAGAAAAAAGCGGCTAAAGTTATAGAAGGTGAAGATCTTAATGTATTAATTGGTAGCATGCCAATTGATGTGGATGATAAAGATGCAGTAAAAGCAAATATTATAAATATTCTTAAGGATAAATACAACATTGAAGAGCAAGACTTTATTTCTGCTGAATTAGAAGTAGTTCCAGCAGGGAAGGCAAGAGATTACGGAATTGATCGTAGTATGGTTATGGGATATGGCCAAGATGATCGAGTTTGCGCTTATACTTCAATGAAAGCATTGTTTGAATTAGATAAAACAGATAGAACATGCGCATGTATCCTTGTAGATAAAGAAGAGATTGGTAGTGTTGGAGCATCTGGTATGCACTCCAAGTTTTTTGAGAATGCAGTAGCAGAAATTATGGATTTATTAGGTGATTATTCTGAATTAAAACTAAGAAGAACATTACAAAATTCTCATATGTTATCAAGCGATGTTAGTGCTGCATTTGATCCTAATTACCCAGCTGTCATGGAGAAAAAGAATTCAGCTTACTTTGGTAAAGGAATGGTATTTAACAAATATACTGGATCCAGAGGAAAATACAATTCCAATGATGCAAATCCTGAATACATAGCAAAATTAAGAAAGATAATGGAAGATAATGATATTTCTTTCCAAACAGCCGAACTTGGTAAAGTAGATGAAGGCGGCGGTGGAACTATCGCATACATTATGGCAAACTATAATATGGAAGTTGTTGATAGTGGTGTCGCTGTTCTTAATATGCATGCTCCATGGGAGATTACAAGTAAAGTCGATGTATACGAAACCATGAAAGGTTATGTTGCTTTCTTAAAAGAGATATAATGAATGAAGTAATCTATTGAATTAAATAATTTAATTGATATAAAGAGTTTAAATCAGTAAATTTAATAAAATCAGTGATTTAAATAACATAAGTTATTTGAATAAATCTTTAAATTATTTAAGCTAAATAATAGATTTCAAGTTATGGTTAATACTTTATAATAGTGATTTGACTAATCTGTTGGCATGATTTAAACTCGAGTTTAAATTCTGCAACAGATAGTCATAAGTATTAGAAGTTTTAATAAACATGGAGGTAAAGATATGGTTAGACATATTGTATTTTGGAAATTTGGTGATAACTTTAGTGACATTGAAAATAAGGAACATGCAGATAAAATAAAAGAAATATTAGAGAGTTTAAAACAAATAATTCCAGGAATTGTATCTCTTAAAGTAATAACCAATCCACTACCAACTGGTTCAGGAGATGCAGACGTGATTTTAGATAGTTTATTTGAGAGTGAAGAGGCACTAAATACTTATCAAAGTCATCCTGAACATGTAAAGGCAGGGACCTTTATTCGAACCGTGATGAAGGACCGAAAATGTATTGACTATTATGAGGATTAAGGATATGATAGCATAAGAGTTTTTAAGTACTATACAGTTAAGTATCTAGGAGGTTAAAATGGCAGAAACAATGAAGGGCTTACACAGAAGCCATAGATGTACGGAAGTAACCAATGCCAACATCGGTGAAGTAGTTACCGTTATGGGATGGGTACAAAAAAGTAGAAATAAAGGTGGAATCATCTTCGTTGATTTAAGAGACCGCTCAGGTTTACTTCAGATCATCTTTGAAGAAGGAGATATAGGTGCAGAAGGATTTGCAAAAGCGGAAAAACTAAGAAGTGAATTCGTAGTTGCGGTTGTAGGTAAAGTGGAATCACGTTCTGGTGCTGCAAATGAAAATCTAGCAACTGGTAATATTGAACTTAGAGCTACTGAACTTAGAATATTATCAGAGGCAGAAACACCACCTTTCCCAATAGAAGAAGATAGTAAAACAAAAGAAGATTTAAGATTAAAATATCGTTATCTAGATTTAAGAAGACCTGACTTACAAAAGAATCTTATTATGAGAAGTAAAGTTGCAACTTTTACTCGTAGTTTCTTAGCAGATGAAGGTTTCTTAGAAATTGAAACTCCAATGCTTACTAAGAGTACACCAGAAGGTGCTAGAGATTACCTTGTACCAAGTCGTGTACATCCAGGTAATTTTTATGCGCTTCCACAATCACCACAGATTTTTAAACAATTATTAATGTGTTCTGGTTATGATAGATACTTCCAAATCGTAAAATGTTTCCGTGATGAAGATTTACGTGCAGATAGACAACCAGAATTTACACAGATCGATATGGAATTATCTTTTGTTGATGTGGATGATGTAATTGGTGTAAATGAAAGATTATTACAAAAGATTTTTAAAGAATCCATTGGCCTTGATGTACAACTTCCAATTCAAAGAATGACTTATGCTGAAGCAATGGATCGATATGGTTCTGATAAACCAGATACTCGTTTTGGTATGGAACTTAAAAACGTATCAGAAGTAGTTAACAATTGTGGATTTTCTGTATTTACAGGTGCATTAGAAAAAGGTGGTTCTGTACGTGGTATTAATGCAGAAGGACAAGCTGAAATGCCAAGAAAGAAAATTGATGCATTAGTTGAATATGCAAAAGGCTTTGGAGCAAAAGGTTTGGCTTACTTAGCTATAAATGCAGATGGTACTTATAAATCATCTTTCTCAAAATTTATGACAGATGAAGAGTTAACTGCTTTAGTAGCAGCTATGTCTGGTAAAGCTGGAGACTTATTATTATTTGCAGCAGACGAAGATGATATTGTATTTGATGTATTAGGTAACTTAAGATTAGAAATTGCCAGAAATCTTGATTTACTAAAGAAAGATGAATATAAGTTCTTATGGGTTACAGAGTTCCCATTACTTGAGTATTCCAAGGAAGAAGGCAGATATACTGCAAAACACCATCCATTTACAATGCCTATGGAAGAAGATTTAGAGCTTCTAAATACAGATCCAGGTAAAGTAAGAGCGAAAGCTTACGATATCGTTTTAAATGGAACTGAAATTGGCGGTGGTAGTGTTAGAATATTCCAGAACCATGTTCAAGAGAAGATGTTTGAAGTACTAGGATTTAGTAAGGAAGATGCTTATGATCGTTTCGGATTCTTACTAAATGCTTTTAAATATGGTGTTCCACCACATGCTGGTTTAGCATATGGACTTGATCGTCTTATTATGCTTATGGCAAAGGAAGATAGCATTCGAGATGTAATTGCTTTCCCTAAGGTAAAAGATGCATCTTGTCTTATGACCGAAGCTCCTAATGTTGTTGAACAAAAACAATTAGACGAATTAGGAATAGGAGTAGTAGTAACAGAATAACGATATATTACAGGGTATATTTATCAGGTTTGAGTCATTCAAGCATGTAAATATTCCCTGTTTTTATCTGTATTTAATGTGATAGTAGATGAAAAATTTAAATTAATAAGATTTAAATAGATAACGAATAAAATAAATAACTAGAACTAAATAAAATAATTAGAACTATAAAATAATTAGAACTATAAAAAATTAGAACTATAAAATAATTAGAACTATAAAAAATTAGAACTATAAAATAATTAGAACTATAAAATGACTAGATCTATAAAATGATTAGAACTATAAAATGACTAGATCTATAAATGATTAGAACTATAAAATAACAAGAAATAATTTATTATAGTTGAAGAGGAAAAGATGAGAAAGGTTTATGAAACAAATCGATTAATATTAAAAATATTAGATAATTCATATGCACCGCGAGTTTTGGATTATTATGAAAGAAATAAAGATTTTTTAGAAGAGTGGGAAGCTATAAAGAAGGATGATTTTTATACAGAGACTTATCAAAAAAAACAATTAGATATAGATATGGAAAGCTATACGAACCATAGCTTAGTCCGTTTGTGGATTTTTAGAAAGGATGATGATAAAAGAATCATTGGAACTATAGGGTTTAGTAATATTGTAGGTGGTGCCTTTTTATCAACTTTTTTAGGGTATAAATTAGATAAAGATGAAATTAAAAAAGGTTTTATGACAGAAGCCATAAAAAAAGGTATTGAAATTATGTTTCATGAGTATGGACTACATAGAATTGAAGCGAATATTATGCCTAAGAATATACGCTCCTTAAAGGTGGTTCAAAAGTTGGGTTTTTATAATGAAGGGTTAGCTTATAAGTATTTAAAGATAAATGGTAAGTGGGAAGACCACATTCATATGGTTTTGTTAAATGAAACATTGGATTAAATGTATTGGATAAGAAAAGTAAAACCTGATTAATTAAGAAAAGGATGCTCTCTTATTAATCAGGTTTTGTATTATCTCTTATTCTTCATCATCTTCATTTTTATTAAGCGTTATATTATCTTCATAATTTTCATCGGAAGAACCATTATAATTATCTCCGGTAGTTACATTATCATTTGTTTTATCCGTGGATGAGCTTCCTTCCTCAGACGTGAAATTATTTTTAGTTGAATTATTACCAGCTTCTTGTTCTGATTGTTCTTGATTTTGATAT
Source organism: Anaerocolumna sp. (assembly GCA_029239975.1). Classification (GTDB taxonomy): domain Bacteria; phylum Bacillota; class Clostridia; order Lachnospirales; family Lachnospiraceae; genus Anaerocolumna. The sequence goes on along the minus strand of JARBTX010000010.1, from coordinate 60,676 downwards.
GGTATTCTTAAAAAGGTTTCAAAATCTTTATTAAAGCATTTATTTAATTCTTCACTAAATCCAATTACCATATGTGGTTGTGTATGTGAATAGATTCCTAAAACGGAATTAACATAATTTGATTTTTTCATTGGAATAGCAAGCTTTTTCTTCTTTTGGTTGTATAAAATCAGTGATTTAGATACACCAGATTTAATACCATTTACCCTGTGAGTAGTTTCTTCTAGGTATGCCCATACAATATCCTTATTTTCAATCATATAAGTCTTGCAACCTTTCGTATAGAAGGTCCAAGTATTACCAACCATAACATTTTCTATCGTTGTTGCATTCATAAAATCTGATTCTACACGTTCTTCGCTAACGAGATCTTGATGTTTAGTGATATATTTCTTAACTGGACGTAAATATAAGCCTGAGATACCTGCAATGAAGGCATATAACATAGCTAAAACTAGAATTACAGAAAGTGCTGCTAACAAGTATACAATATAAGTATCTAATTTTCCTACCTTGTCAATTTCTAACACATATGGTAGAGCTACTCGTTCAAATTCTTCTTTGGTTGGATTTTCTAAGATACCAGATGTCATAAACCATTCTTCATAGAATTCGTAAACATCATCTTCCATTTTATTAATTGTTCCAGTTACTTTCATAGAAGTAGATAAATCATCACGATAACCCATCATGTAATCGTAGGTTTCATTGTATATTTGGTCAGCAGTACTAAAGTCTTCCTTATTAACAGCTAAACCTACAAATTCTTCTTCTCCTACAGGAATGATGTAATAGTTATCAGTTACTTCTTCCGTTCCGTCATCATTTTCAACATAATACTCTGCATAAGCACCAAGGATAACGTTAATGTCACCTTCTACATATGAGTTTGGTAATTGATCTACCGTAAGTTGATATAAATCTTGTGGCCCTTTTGCTAGTTTCAAAAAGCTTTGGCCAGCGACGAAAAGTATTATTAACAGAGCTACAATACCTGCGCCAAGGCGTTTCATAACACCTTTCATGGATAGTTTTTTTAATTGATCGTACATTTTATCCCCTTTTCTCAAGGATTAACTCCTTGACCCTATTATACTAAAAATATACATAATCAGTTTGAGTATATTTTTACATATTAACTATAAAAAAATAGACAAAAAAAGTCAATCATACTTTATAACTAGGAATATGAATTATTTACCATTCTTCTGCGAGTATTGCATATTGGTATGCATCTATCCAGATAGGATTATTTTTATCATCAAACTTAAAATATCTCTTCTGTATATAATGAGCTTCCCTTCTCATATGTAAACGTTCTAATAATTTCCAAGATGAAATATTTAGCACATTGCATCTAGCAATAATCCGTCTTGCCTTTAAATTATGAAAAGCATGGTCGAATAAAGCTTTACAACTTTCTGAGGCGTATCCCAAACCCTGATATGATCTGTTAAATACATAACCTAATTCATATGTATCAAATTCCATTTTACAGAAATAGAGATTGCCAATTAACTTCATATTATCTTTTAAACAGATAGCCAAGAATACATCATTATTACTTCTTTCCATAGCTTCTTTTTTGCAATCATTTTCTGACATTATACCATATGGTTCGTATTGAACCACTTTTTCATCGGATAGGTATTCATATAAATCTTTCCAATCATCTTTTTGAAATTTTCTAATGAATAAGCGTTTTGTATGGATTTCCTTCATGAAGACTCCTTTATATTGTTTTAGTAGAAACATTCGCTTTAGTTATAGTATAGACATTTTATGTATGTATTGCTATAATTTTATTAAAATAATTAATCTATAATTATTGTCTATTAATATCTTAGGAGAAAACCAGAATGCTTCAATATATAGTTTTATTTTATATAAGTTTTATAAACTTAATCGGCTTTGCTATTATGGGAATTGATAAACAGAAAGCCAGAAAGAATCAATGGAGAATTAGGGAGAAGACTTTGTTTATCGTTGCAATCATAGGTGGTAGTATCGGTTCTATTCTAGGTATGAAATGCTTCCATCATAAAACAAAACATAAGACATTTACCTATGGAATGCCACTCATTTTAGTAACTCAAGTTTTATTAATATATCTGATTCAATACTTAATATGACGTAATTCAATTATAATAATAGCTTTTGCTTTTTTATTGCAAAAGTTATTTTTTTACATAGAATATCCAAATATTTATAAAAATACCCAAATATTTCATTGATAATTACCAAAAATTGTCTTATAATAAGTTTAATACTTTAAAGCTGTGAAACATAAATGCTTTAAACTGTTAGAGATTTTATATTTAAGGAGAAGGATATGGAGTATTTAATATGTTTGGTAGTTTATATAGCTATCATGGTGGGTATTAGTATTTATTCAAAATCGAAAACAAAAAATGTAAGTGATTTTACGTTAGGGGGTAGGGCAATTCCATCCTGGATGTCAGCTTTTTCTTATGGTACTGCATATTTTTCTGCTGTAATACTAATTGGACATGCAGGAAAAAATGGATGGTCCTTTGGGTTAGGTACTTTTTGGATTGTATTAGGCAATTCTTTACTTGGTACTTATTTAGCATGGAAAGTTCTTGGGAGAAGAACCAGAGAAATGACTCAGAGGTTAGGTGCAGCAACCATGCCACAATTCTTAGGAATTCGTTATAAAGATCAAAAACTAAGGTTTTTATCATCGTTAATAATATTTATTTTTTTAGTACCATATGCAGCTTCGGTATATAAAGGCTTAGGTTTTTTATTTAAAATCACGTTTAATATGGATGAAAAAATTATTATGCTCATTATGACAATAATTACAGCGTTATATTTGTTTGTGGGTGGTTTTTTAGCTGCATCCATAGCTGATTTTATCCAAGGTGTTATTATGATTGTTGGTGTATGTTTGTTGATATATTTCATAATAACAAGTCCTAATGTGGATGGACTTATGAATGGAATTTCTGGATTAAAGGAAATCAATCCTGATTTAGTAAAACCATTTACAGAAAAAACAGCATTACCGTTATTTTCACTTGTAATTATGACTAGTTTTGGGACATGGGGATTACCACAAATGGTTAGTAAATTTTATACTATTAAAAATGAAAAATCTATATCAGTAGCCAAAGTCGTTTCTACAATATTTGCTGTTATTATAACTACTGGTGCTTACATAATGGGTTCCATGAGTCGTTTAATATTAAATAACGATGAGTCTTTATTTACAGAAGATGGAAAAGTCGTATATGACAAGATTGTACCTTTGGTAATCAATCAAACCCTTCCGAAAATCGTGATTGGTATACTTTTGGTAGTTATTTTAGCAGCATCCATGTCAACCCTTTCATCCATTGTACTAGCTTCTAGTACAACATTTGTTATGGATTTAGTGAAACCAATTACAAATAATAAATTAAACGAAAGGCAAACAGTCAATTTACTTAGAATATGTTGTCTAACTTTTGTGACTGCGGCATATTTCTTAGCAACTGGAAATAGTCCAATTTTGAGCTTAAATTCTTTATCATGGGGTGTTGTTTCAGGATGTATGCTTGCACCATATCTTTTAGGATTGTATTGGAAGAATGCAACGAAGATGGGTGTATATGCAAGTATGATGTCTGCGGTTCTTATTATGGTGTTTGGTGTGATAAAATACTCTATAAATAACATAATGATTACTACTATAAGCGCCTGTTCCATTGTTATACCAATTGGTGTGTTAGTTGCTGTAAGCTTAGTTACGAGTCTATATGAAAAAACTCATATTGAATACATCTTTAATACAACGACTAATACAATGGAGGCGAACCTTAAATGATATGGGCAAAAGAAGAAAGTTTATCACGAGAGGAAATAGAAGAGATACAGTTAAAAAGATTACAAACTACCGTAAATCGTGTATACGAAAAAGTTCCTGCTTACCGCTTGAAAATGGAAGAAATTAAATTAAAACCAGATGATATAAAATCATTAAAGGATTTACAAAAACTTCCCTTTACCAATAAAAAAGATTTAAGAGATCATTATCCCTTTGGATTATTTACGGTAGCAAAAAGTGAATTGGTAAGAATTCATGCTTCATCTGGTACAACTGGAAAACCAACGGTTGTTGGTTATACCAAAAATGATTTGGTAACTTGGACAGAACTAGTAACAAGAATTGCAGTATTAGGTGGTGCAACGAAAGAAGATATAGCCCAAATCTGTTTTGGCTACGGGATGTTTACTGGTGCATTAGGACTTCATTACGGTTTAGAGAATTTAGGAGCTAGTGTTTGTCCCACTTCATCAGGTAATACTCAGAAACAAATTATGTATATGAAAGACTTTGGCACTACGTTATTAGTAGCCACACCTTCTTATGCATTACATATAGGGGAAGTAGCAAAAACAATGGGTTTCAATCCTGAAACAGATTTAAAGGTAAAAATTGGTTTGTTTGGTGGAGAAGGAATGACAGAAGCAATGCGTATGGAGATGTATAAGCTTTGGGGAAAGAATATGAAAGTAACACAAAATTATGGAATGAGTGAATTAATAGGACCTGGTGTATCTGGTGAATGTCTAGAATTATGTGGTATGCATATCAATGAGGATCATTTTATACCTGAAATTATAGATTCTGAAACTGGAGAAACTCTTCCACCTGGTTCAAAAGGTGAACTAGTGATTACTTGTATTACAAAGGAAGCACTTCCACTTATAAGATATCGTACGAAAGATATTTCAAGATTGATGTATGAACCATGCAAATGTGGTAGAACGACAGTAAGAATGGAGAATTTATCTGGTCGTTCAGATGATATGTTAGTCATACGTGGAGTGAACGTTTTTCCATCTCAGATTGAAGAAGTATTATTAAATGTCGCTGAAATTGGTCCACATTACGAGATTACAGTAAGTAGAAAAAACTATCTTGATACCATGGAAATAAAAGTAGAGCTAGTTGATGATACCTTATTAGATGCCTATAGCAAATTAGAAGAATTAAATAAGCGGATTCGTAGTAGTTTAAAATTAATACTAGGTCTTGATGCAATGATTAAATTAGTTGCACCAAGAAGCCTGCAAAGATTTGAAGGAAAGGCAAAACGGGTTACAGACTTAAGATAGAATAATAGATAAAGGAGAAGTACATTGTGAATAATAGAGTGATTATGCTTGGGAATGAAGCATTTGCAAGGGGAGCATATGAAGCAGGAGTAAAAGTGTCTGCAGCATATCCAGGTACACCAAGTACTGAGATTAGTGAAAATATAGTAAAGTATAAAGAGATATATGCAGAATGGTCTCCTAATGAAAAAGTGTCACTTGAAGTTGCGATTGGGGCATCTATGAGTGGAGTTAGAGCTTTAGCTTCTATGAAGCATGTAGGTCTTAATGTGGCAGCAGACCCATTATTTACAGTATCTTATATAGGGGTTACCGGTGGATTGGTGATAGTAGTAGCTGACGATCCAGGTTTATATAGTTCTCAAAATGAACAAGATACTAGAGCTGTTGCTAGAGCAGCTAAAGTGCCAGTTTTGGAACCATCGGATAGTAGGGAAGCAAAAGAATACCTAAAATTTGCATTTGAATTAAGTGAAACATATGATACTCCAGTTATTGTTCGTAGTACAACTAGATTATCACATTCCCAAGGTATGGTTGAATTATTTGACCGCCAGGAACCTGATGATAAAATATATGAGAGAAATATTTCTAAGAATGTAATGATGCCAGGTAACGCGAAGGTTCGACATGTATTTGTGGAGCAAAGAGAAAATGCTATGGTAGAAGATGGATGTGATTTTTCGATTAATAAAATTGAGTATAATGATAAAAAAGTTGGAATTATTACTTCTGGAATTCCATATCAATATGTGAAAGAAGCCTTACCGAGTGCATCCGTATTAAAACTTGGAATGGTTAATCCACTTCCTAGAAAATTAATTGAAGAATTTGCAGCAAATGTCGAAATAGTATATATAGTAGAAGAGTTGGATCCAATCATAGAAGAACAAGTGAAATCCTGGGGAATAAAAGCTTCTGGAAAAGAACTTTTTACAGTACAAGGCGAATATAGTGCTAATATGATACGGGAAAAAATTAACGGTGAGCCGTTATCCATTAGTCAACCTACTAATGTACCAGTAAGACCACCAATTTTATGCCCAGGATGCCCACATAGAAGTGTTTATGCGGTTCTAAATAAATTAAAAATTCATGCTGCAGGGGATATTGGATGTTATACATTAGGAGCGGTGGTGCCACTTAGTGTTGTGGACACGACTATATGTATGGGTGCAAGTATCAGTTCTCTCCATGGTATGGAAAAAGCAAAAGGTAAAGAGTATATTAAGAATTGGGTAGCAGTCATAGGTGACTCTACTTTCTTACATACAGGAATTAACTCCCTTATGAATATGGTCTATAATCAAGGTAGTGGTACGGTTATGATACTTGATAATTCAACCACTGGTATGACTGGACATCAAGATCATGCAGCAACCGGTAAAACATTAATGGGCGATAAAACATATGCAATAGATTTATATGAAATTTGTAAAGCAATCGGAGTAAATCATGTAGAAATAGTGAATGCCTTTGATACAGAAAAATTAACGAAGATAATTAAGGAAGAAACCAAACGCGATGAAGTATCTGTAATTATAGCGAAAGCACCATGTGTGTTACTGAATAAAAAGTCCATAAAGAAATATTATAAAATCAAAAGAGAAGCCTGTAAAACATGTGGTTTATGTCTGAAACCTGGTTGTCCTGCGATTACAAGAAGTAGTGATGGATCTACCCATATCAATGAATCCATGTGTAATGGATGTGGCTTGTGTTATGGTTCCTGTAATTTTAATGCGATAGAACAAATAGAGTTTGAGATGTAAGATGGGAGAAGGACATGAATACAAAAAATATTATGATTGTTGGTGTTGGTGGACAAGGAACTTTATTAACTAGTCGCATACTAGGTGGAATCATTATGCAGGCAGGTTTCGATGTTAAACTTTCAGAGGTACATGGTATGGCACAAAGGGGTGGTAGTGTTGTTACATATGTTCGTTACGGTGAAAAAGTATTCGAACCTATAGTAGAAATTGGTCAAGCAGATGTACTAATTGCTTTTGAAAAACTAGAAGCCTTACGGTATGTGCACTATCTTAAAAAAGATGGTGTCCTAATAGTAAATGATCAAAGAATTGATCCAATGCCAGTAGTAATAGGTGCTGCAACTTATCCAGAAAACATTATAGAAGATCTAGAAAAAGATTATAAGGTATTAAAGGTGGATGCTGTTTCGGAAGCAAAAAAACTTGGTAATATAAAAGCTTTTAATACTATTATATTAGGTGTTGCTGCAAAACATATGAGTTTTACAAAAGATGAGTGGTTAAACGTGATTGAACATACCGTGCCAGAAAAAACCATAGAAATTAATAAAAAGGCATTTGAGATAGGCTATCAATTACATATGGTAGCGTGATATTATATTAGTGACTTCATTATAATAAGTAAATATTGGTACTTCATAGGAGAATTTTATGTTACAACAACTTTCAATATTTGTAGAAAATGAGATAGGTAGTTTGTGCAAGATAACATCTGTTTTACAAGCAAATGATATTAATATAAGAGCTTTTGCATCGTTTGATTCGCCTGAATTTAGTATTTTAAGAGTAATTGTAGATCAAACAGGAAAAGCAAAGGAAATATTAACATCAAAAGGTTTTGTGGTTAAATTAACAGATGTTATTGCAATTGAATTAGAAGATAAACCTGGTGACTTAGATAGGGTATTACACATTATTGCAGATGAAGGATTATGCATTAATTATATCTACTCCTTTGTCATTCGTAATGGGAAAGCACCACTAATGATAATGCATTTAAACGATATGAATAAAGGAGTTAGTATTTTAGAAAAGAATGGTATTAATGTAGTTTTAACAGGAGGTCTATCGGATGATTTGGAATGAAACAAAAGAGTGCATGAGCAGAGATGAGATGCTTAATTTGCAAAGTGTAAGACTTAAGAAAATGGTTGATCGTGTTTATCACAATGTGGATTTTTATCGTAAAAAAATGCAACAGATGGGGATAGAACCAGGAGATATTAATGGAATAGAAGATATTAATAAACTTCCATTTACCACGAAAAATGATTTAAGAGATAATTATCCATTTGGCTTATTTGCAATTCCAGAATCGGAAGTAGTACGTATTCATGCTTCATCAGGAACAACAGGAAAAGCTACCGTAGTAGGATATTCTAGAAGAGATATTGAAGTTTGGCAAGAATGTGTTGCCAGAGTGTTAGCTATGGCTGGCATAGAAAAGCATGATAAAATTCAAGTTTCTTATGGATATGGATTATTTACAGGAGGTTTAGGTCTTCATTATGGAGCAGAAAACCTTGGAGCTACTGTCATTCCAATGTCTTCTGGTAATACAAAAAAACAAATAACTATGATGGAGGACTTTGGTTGTACAGCAATTGCTTGTACTCCTTCTTATTTGTTGCATATCATGGAAGCCTTAGAAGAAGCAGGAAAGTTAGATAAGATTAAATTAAAAGCAGCTATTCTTGGTGCTGAACCATGGACAGAAAATATGCGTCGTGAAATTGAATCAAAACTGCATATTAAAGCTTATGACATTTATGGATTAAGTGAAATTATGGGTCCTGGTGTAGCAGCAGATTGTGAATATCACAAAGGATTGCATGTATATGAAGACCATTTTATACCAGAGATTATTAATCCAGATACCTTAGAACCAGTAACACCAGGTGAAATAGGAGAATTAGTAATTACTACAGTAACCAAAGAAGCGCTGCCTTTATTCCGTTACAGAACAAAGGATTTAACCAGTATAACTTACGAGAAATGTGAATGCGGCAGAACATTACCAAGAATCTCAAGATTTAAAGGAAGAACAGATGATATGTTAATTATTCGTGGTGTAAATGTATTTCCATCACAAGTAGAAGCAGCATTATTAGAAATAGGTGAGACTAGCCCACATTATTTATTAATTGTAGACCGTATCAATAATTTAGATGTGTTAGAAGTATGGGTTGAAGTTGAAGAGAGATTTTTCTCTGATGAAATTAAGGTATTGGAAGGATTAACAAAGAAAATTGCTCATGTTCTTCAAAATGCATTAGGTCTTTCTGTTAAAGTTAAGTTAGTGGAACCAAAAACAATAGAGAGAAGTGAAGGCAAAGCCAAGCGTGTAATAGATAAACGTAAGTTAGTTTAAATGTTGCTTGGCTTACGCCAAGCGGTGAAGTGCTCTGGGAGAAGGAGGATTTACATGTTGATTAAACAAGTATCGGTATTTATAGAAAATAAAGAAGGAAGACTAGAAAAAGTTACAGAGACCATACAGAATAATAATATTAATATTATTTCAGCTAGCTTGGCAGACTCATCTGAATATGGAATGTTCCGAATGATTGTATCAGAACCAGAAAGAGCAAAAAATGTTTTAAAAGAAGCGGGCTTTTCTGCCAAACTGACTGAGGTTATAGCTGTTAAACTGGTAAAAAAAGTTGGGATGTTACACGAACTTTTTAAAGTTTTAGTAGTGGCTGATATTAGTGTTGAATATATGTATGTTTTATCAACAGGAGATTTTGGAGCAATGATTTTAAAAGTTTCGAATTCTGATAAAGCGATAAAGGCATTGATTAGTAATAATTTCGAACTGTTAAATGAGACTGAGACTTATATTATAAATTAATGCGTAAGCAATAATTTATTGTCAATTCATAATTTATTCGTAAATGCTTATGAACATAAAGAGATTGCAGATGATATGTAGAAGTATTAACTAAGTATATTAATTTGTAGCATGTTAAATTAAAGTTTTTATAGAATATGTTTATTATACATATTTATTATTTGCATATTTATATTTTATAATTGTTTTTTATAATTATGATGTATAATATTTATATTAATACAAACACTATGGCGTGAAGACCTAATTATAATTATTTCTTCACGTCAGTTTTTTTGCTATCACGTACCTTATTTTCTAGAAGTAAGAGAAATTCTTGTTTTTCAAGATCACTAAGTTTACTATATAGGTTAAATAATTTTTTTTCATCTGCATTTAGTTGAATCACTCTAGGTGGTAACTTTTGATTATTACTTTGGGATGAAAATATTTCATTCTCATGAACTACATCATGTATGATTGGAGTTGTATGATTGTTTATAAGCTCATTTATGTCAACTTGATATAACTTTGATAGTTTAAGTAGGGTTTGATAATCTGGACTTCGAAGTCCAGCTTCGTAATGAGCATAACCCTGTCTAGTCATATTAAGATATTGGCCGACTTTATTCTGAGTGTAATGCATTCTGGTACGCAGTTCGCGTAATTTATCTTTTAGTAATAATTCGGACATACCAAAACTTCCTTTCAATGTTTAGTTTTAATAATCGACCCAAATAGGTTATCATAACCTAATAATTATATCAATTATTAGTGCAAAATTCTGATAAAGCAACAAAATGTAGCTAGACACCTACTAAGTATAATTTATTATCATAATAATAGAATTTCAAGTAAAATACAAATTAAAACAGATAGAAAATACGGTTATATAGCAAAATAATACCAAAATAATATTTGACATAAAACAGAAAGAGTGTTATTATTATTTTGTGCATTAAAGTGCCACAACTATATCTACATGAGTGTAGTTATAGTAATTTATTTTATTATATTTTGGAGGAATTATCATGAACAAAGGTACAGTAAAATGGTTTAACAATCAAAAAGGTTTTGGATTCATCTCTGACGAACAAGGCAACGATGTATTCGTTCACTATTCAGGTCTTAACATGGACGGATTCAAGTCTCTTGAAGAAGGACAAGAAGTTGCTTTTGATGTAGTTCAAGGAGCAAAAGGACCTCAAGCTACTAACGTAACAAAATTATAATCAACAAAGTTATTCAGTGTACCTTTTTCTATATATATAAATTTTAAGAATTATTATTTTTAACAATTTTTATACAGAAATAGCTATATTGTTATGAACGAAATTGATTAAAAGGTTATCCTTCGGGATAGCCTTTTTTTTCTACTATAATCAACTCGTGATAAAATCCAATTAATTAATAATGTGAATTTTAATAAAATTACAATGATTATATAAGAGTGAGTTAAAGAGTAGGGAGGGTTTATATGCTTGTTACATTTCTTCCAATCAATAAAAAAATAGATATTGATATTAATGGTAATCTGTTAGAAATTGCTAGCAATAATGGAATTGATTTAGGTGGCATTTGTAAAGGAAATAAAACTTGTGGTAAATGTAGAGTTTTAATATCAAAAGGTAATAATCATGATTACGCTAAAGAAGAGTTAATTGCATTAACGGATGAAGAAAGAAATGCAGGTGTACGTTTGGCATGCTGTTATACGGTGAAAGAAGATACCTGTGCCATATTATCAAGTAACCAAATTGATGATAAAACGAAACAAATTATTAAAGAAAAAATGGAAAGTAAATATTTTAAAAAATATAAAGATGATAGCAAGGCAATAAAGATAAATCAGAATGCTAATAATACTGTCTATGGTGTAAGTTTTGATATTGGTACTACTTCTGTTGTAGCAAAATTATGGGATTTAAACAATAAGATTTGTTATGGGGAAATTAGTACATTAAATCCACAAAGTCTATATGGAGCGGATGTAATTTCTAGGATAACTTATGCTGATAAAAGTAAAGAAAATCTGGATAGATTAACGCAACTGATTCGTAATTGCTGCAATGATTTAATTGAGAAAATTTCAACTAAAAATGGTGTTCCGATAGATAATATTATATCTGTAGTTATTGCTGCTAATACAACTATGTCACATTTATTTTTAGGTAGATCAGTTCACAACTTATCTAAAGTACCTTTTCTAAATGTATCTTATGAAGGGGTAAAAGGGAAGGCGGATGAGTTTGATATTCGTATTAATAATGAAGGTGTTATCTTTGTCATGCCTGGTATTGGTGGTCATGTAGGATCAGATACGCTAGGATGCATTTTATCAGGTAATTTATACCTAACCAATGAGACAATTTTAATGGTTGATATAGGAACAAACGGCGAACTTGTATTAGTCAAGAATGGAAAGATAACGGCTTGTTCTACCGCAGCTGGTCCCGCCTTTGAAGGAGCAGCAATTCAACATGGAATGCGCGCGATTGAAGGCGCAATCTATGGTGTAGAAATAAAAAATAATAAAATAAATATAGATGTAATTGGATATAAAACGGATTCAATTGGACATAAAACTGAACCGATTGGGATATGTGGTTCAGGTATTATAGAAGCAATTTCAGAATTTCATAAAAATGGTATGATGGATGATACAGGAAGATTATTGGGTGAATACAGTAACACGAACTACGTAACACTATGTAAGAGTTCTTCAAATAAAATTATATTAACTCAAAAAGATATTCGTGAGCTTCAACTAGCTAAAAGTGCTATTTTTACTGGAATTATGTTATTATTAAAAGAAGAAAACATAGAGCTATCAGAGATTGATAAGTTCTATCTTGCAGGAGCATTTGGTAACAATATTAATTTAGATAAGGCAATACATATTGGGCTATTGCCAAATTTAGATAAAGAGAAATATAAAAATCTAGGAAATGGTGCTTTGTTTGGAGCAGACAAGATATTATTAGGTGAAATTAGTATAGATCAAGCCGAACAAATTAGTAAAAGTGTAGAACATATGGAACTTGCAGTTCGAGAAGATTTTGAGAAATGCTTTATAAATAATCTTAACTTTGGTTCAGGTGATATGAAGTAACTTAAAAATAAAAAATGTAAAAGGCTATTGCACACTTGATATAAGATGCAATAGCCTTTAATCTATGATACATATTTGTTTTATATTGATTGAAGTTCTGTTTTCGTTAGATGTCCTAATAAATTACGTAATGGATTTACTAATATAAAAGCTGCACAAAAGTTACCAATTCCGTGTGGGATATCATAGGGAATACCACTAATCCAATACGCAAAAGCCATGTGTAAGCCACCGACTAACGATGAACTACTTGCAGCACCAATAAATAAGTATGGGATTGCGCATAGCGCACCAAAGGATAATCCATAAATTCCTGAAATAGTAGCCCATATTAGTGGTGAACGTTCTTTTGAAAATGCCAAAGTTATGAAATAAAGTAAGAACCAAATATATAGATAATTAAACCACCAAGTGCTAATGCCATATAAGAAACCTTCTAAAATAATAAAAACTGTAATAATGTATATAGCCCTTTTTTTAAAAACTAATGTATAAACGATGATTAGTAAAGATACCAGTTCAATATTTGGTAAGGAAGCTAAAACTACTTGTGCCCCAACTAGTATAGTACTTAACATACCTATAATTGTTATATCTTTAATTTTCATCTTAATAACCTACTGTAAGTGTTATTTCGTAATGATCTCCATCATTGATAGGTGTTGAATCTACTCCAGTATTTAAAGCTTGACCGTTTAGGGTAAAACACCACCACTCTTGATTGGCATCATTAGCTGTAACCCCATCCACTGTAGTTACCATAAGACCATAATCGGACTCAGAACCAGAAATCAAATTAATTTCTTCTAAGGCTTGTCTTAAAAACTCAGCATCGGTTTGTATGTCAAAAGACTTGCTGCTTCCATCAGTTTGAATTACTTCGGCTACTATTTTTTTACTTCCTTCCACTGCTTTTGGTTTAAATTGATTGTAAAGCACAAACATAACAGCAATTACTGCTACAAATGCAATAAGACTTAAGGCTATTTTTTTTACTTTTTTGTTATCCATATGAATTCCTTTCGAAAGTTTATTGATAGTTACATAAGAAATTTATTAACACAATAAAAAAGTTCCTTCAACCACATGGGAAAGGAACTACATAATAATATACAATAACATGAATCGCATGTAATAAAACTTATCCTATTTCTAAATTAAGGCAAGTTTTAAATCGTTATTGTACCTTTTTCCAATTCCTCGTAGTATTTCGGTACGAAAATCAAGCAGGTATTCTGACTCATGAATCATCATTTTCTTTGAATCTTCCCAAACATTTGCTCAGTGATATAACAGTTATGTACTGTCAAAGAAAACTCCTCATATACAGCGGCGAGACCGTACAGGCATTGAACCTGTTTCCCTATTATGTTACTTATCTTAAATTAGATATGTAACCACTTAAATTTCATAATATTTAATTTGAATAAAAATTTATTCGTTAATAAATTGATGACAGTATATCAAAGCGATCATAAAAAGTCAATAATATTACCATAGAATCAAGTAAAATTATCTTGCACTTTTGTTAAAAGTGGATTATTCTAGTAATAATATTAATGTATTTATAAAGGAGATTGTTATGAACATAAAGCAGCAACCGTTTGGTAAAACAAAGGATGGAGAGGCAGCAACTCTATATGTTTTAACCAATAAAAAAGGTATGTCAGTAAGTTTTACAAATTATGGTGCTAACATAGTTAGTATAAAGGTACCAGATGCAAGTGGTAAATTTGATGATGTGGTGCTCGGATATGATAACGTTACTGGTTATGAAAAAAATGGTCCTGGTTTTGGTTCTTTTATTGGGCGTCATGCAAATCGTATTGCTGGGGCATCTTTTGAGATAAATGGGAAAAGATACGAATTAGAAAAAAATGAAGGGGATAAGAATCTTCACAGTGGCTCTAAAAGTTATAATAAATATATGTATGAAGTTGAACTTTTTGAAGAAGAAGATGCAGATTCCATTGAATTTTCCAGACTAAGTCCACATTTAGAACAAGGTTTTCCAGGAAATCTAGATATCAGTGTTACTTATACATTAACAGATGATAATGAGTTAGTAATCGAATACTTAGCAGTATCAGATATGGATACAATTGTAAACTTAACGAACCACTCATACTTTAATTTAGCTGGTCATAATTCTGGAGATGTATTAAATCAAAAAGTTATGGTTTATGCAGACAAGTTTACACCAACAGATGATGATTTAATTCCTACTGGTGAATTAAGAGATGTTACAGGAACACCAATGGATTTTAGAAAATTAAAAACAATAGGACAAGATATTGATGCAGACTATACACCATTAAAACAAGCTGGTGGATATGATCATAATTACGTTTTAAATATTAGCGGGGCTGAAATTGAAAAAGTTGCTGAATTAGCAGATGAAAAGAGCAAACGACTTATGGAAGTATACACAAATATGCCAGGAATACAAGTGTATTCTGCTAATTTCCTAAAATCTGAAACTGGAAAAGGCGGATATGTATATGAAAAACGTGGTGGTATTTGTTTTGAAACACAATATTTCCCTAATTCCTGCAATTTACCTGAATTCCCATCTAGTGTTTTAAAAGCTGGAAATGAATATGATTTTGTAACTGTTTTTAAATTTTCAATTAGATAAATGAAAAGTGCTTGTACCCAATAATTGGGTACAAGCACTTTTTTTAGACATCAAGTTAGTATATCGTTACGTTCTTATTTTGTTCCGTAAATTCTATCTCCTGCGTCTCCTAAACCTGGTAAAATATAGCCATGGTCATTTAATTTTTCATCTAATGCACCAATATAAACATCAACGTCTGGATGTTGATCTGTAAAACGCTTTACACCTTCTGGTGCTGCAATTAAACATAAGAAATGGATTTTAGCAATTCCTTTATTCTTTAATAATGTAATTGCTGCGCTAGCAGAGCCACCAGTTGCTAACATTGGATCTACAACGAAAATTTCTCTCTCATCTGCATCAGTAGGAAGCTTACAGAAATATTCTACTGGTTCTAGTGTTTCTTCATTACGGTATAACCCAATATGCCCAACCTTTGCGTTCGGAATTAAGTTTAAGATACCATCTGCCATATGAAGGCCAGCTCTTAAAATAGGAACGATACAAAGTTTCTTACCAGCAATTTCATGTGCAATTGTTTTTACAAGAGGAGTTTCAATCTCGATATCTGCAAGAGGAAGCTCTCTCGTTGCTTCATAACAGATCAGCATAGCAACTTCGGATACTAAATCACGAAATTCCTTTGTAGACGTTGTTTTACGTCTCATAATGCCGATTTTGTGCTGAATTAATGGGTGATCCATAATAATAACTTTAGACATAATCTTGCCTCCAAATATTTTTTGACTTACTTTAAAAAACATTATAACAAACATTTAAGTCTAAGTGAAGTATAAATTTATATTTGTTAAAAAAATTGAAGAAAGATGTAATATAATTAATGCAAATTACAGATTATGTACTAATATAAAAATTAAAATAGTTTTTTAATTTTTTAGGATAAAAATATAATAAAGTATTAATCTTTCAAACTTTGAATTTCAAGTTTAGGATTTTTTGGTTTCGGATGTTATAACTTTGGATTTTTACTTCGGGATTTTATAAAAGAATAGAGGAGAAGCCCAGTAGAGGGGGGAGGGTAACTACTAGGCTTTGTTTTATGAAAAAAATTATCTTATTAGCTTATTAAGGTGTAACTTATTGACTATGAGTTTATTATAATAGACATATATGATTATTGTATGGATGATTTATGAACATTTTGTGAATATTTAAATTTAAAAAAATGGATAAAAACATCTTATCTGGAATGGAATATGATATAGGTAAGTAGTAAAAATTTTAAATTTCATTACAAAATAAAAAACGTACAAAATCTAAATACCGAGCTTTCGCCATATGATAAATATAGGTAAACTTCACAACAATTACAGAGTTTACATTTAACAAACAAACAAATACTAAGAGAAACATCTAAATTTCATAAGTGAAAGAAAAGCTTATATGGATTTTAAAATAGATGAGCAAGGAAGGTATCAATATGGCAAGTGTTTTCAAAAAATTAATTAGTAAAGAACTTGGCGAAAACAATTATAATAAATATTTCTTTGTTTGCCAAAAAAGCTTACAAAATAGAGTATTTGACAGTAGAGAAATTTATAATGATATCTATGAACGATTAAAAAATAAAGACCGAAAATCGATAAAAAAGATGCAAGAAAGGCTCAATGATACAATGTGTCTTGCTGTACGAATCTGTAGAACCTATTTCTTTTCTTTCATTTTTTATCTTGGAGCTATATTTTTTATTATAACGAAAGATATAAATCTTTTAATAACTATTTTTAGTATTATATTAATGACCTTGAGCTTTCTGGTTAAAACGTATCAATTTCTAGTAAATAAATATTGTTTTATTGATGCGCAGATAGTTCTAGTTTACAAAACTGTATTAGACAAAATCATACTTCTAGGTGACCGAGAAAAAACTTCAGATTAAGCAAAAGCAATTAATTGTAATTATATAGTATTGGATTACTGCACTTTAAACTGTAGTAATCCTTATTTTATTGATAGATATATAAAGAGTTAATATTTAATATTGAGAATTGTAAAAATATTACAAATGAGTTATACTTTTTTCTATGAGAAATATTTATAATGCACATACAAAATTGAGAAATATTAAAGATGTGCTTACTTTTCATACATTATTAATTTAATAAACGATGTGGTTTCGCAATTGTTTAAAATGATAAATACATGGGGTGAAAGAAATGTATAAAGTATTAATTGCTGATGATGAAGTGAAGGTATGTAAGTTAATCAATAATTTAATTGATTGGGATAAATTTGGATTAGTTGTGATAGGTATGGTTCATGATGGTGTTGCTGCTCTTAAATTTATTGAAGATGAACAACCAGATATAGTAATTACGGATATTCGTATGCCTGGGTATGATGGAATTGAATTAATTAAAAAAGCAAAAGAAATCAGTAATGAAATTAATTTTATCATAGTAAGTGGGTATAGGCATTTTGATTATGCACATAATGCGATTAAATACGGTGTTGAAGATTATTTACTAAAACCCTTAAAGAAAATTGAGCTCGAAAGTACCTTAACAAAAATGATAGAAAAATATAAAAAAATATTAGATGGACAACATGAAAAAGAAATTCTTAAAAAAAGAATTGATTTAGATGAAAGATTAGTTAAGGAAAATTTCTTAGATAAACTATTACATGACCCTTCGGATTTAGCTTTACAATTAAATATTCTTGGTGGTAGTTCAATAAAAGAGTATTTTAATAATACATATTTATGCAATTTTATTGATGGAATATATCAAGGAGTGATTATTAAACCTGATTTAACCGTTGGAGATAAAGACGAACAGTCCTATTATTTATTAATGGAAAAGACAAAGGATATTACTATAAAAAATTTGGAGGGTAATTTTCATGAAGTAATTATAACGTCTGCAAAGGAAGGTATCATATGTTTAATAAATGATAGTTTTGACACCGTGCTTAGATTAAAACGATACCTAAAATTAATACGAAACGATATCGTAAAGATGAGAGATGTTTTTGTTGATGTACGAGTAACCATTGGTATTGGTGAAATGGTTTTTGATGCAATAGAGATTCCTTCTACAATAAAAGGTGCTAAATATGCTATATTAAATCGTTTAGTTGAAGGAACCGGACATATTTTAAAAGGTAATATGATTAGAAGTACCATACCATCTATCTATGAAATTCTTGATAATAATTTTCGTACAAAATTGTTAGGATTCATTGAAACTTTAAATAGCGAAGGCGTTATCTTATTAATATCCGAAACATTAGAAAAATTAAAACAAGCCAAGGATATTGATGGAGAATACATTTATGAAGTAAATAAAGAAATATATGATGTTTATTATTTTGGCATAACGAAAGGTTTTGCCAAACCACAAAATGTATTAAGTAATGAGGATTATGACAAATATTTTTATATGTGTGATTCCTTAAGCAATGTATTTGATAGATTATCAAAAGAGATAAAAAAGCAAATAGATCAGATAAATGAAGAAAAAAAGTATGCTGATAAAAAACCAATACGAATTGCCAAGCAATATATAAAGAGTAATTTCCAATTGCCTATAACATTAGAAGAAGTAAGCAATGAAATTGGATTTAATCCAGCCTACTTCTCGACTTTGTTTAAAAAGGAAACTGGACAAAACTTTCTAGAGTATTTAACAGATACAAGAATACAAGCAGCGAAA
Organism: Anaerocolumna sp.; assembly: GCA_029239975.1. GTDB lineage: Bacteria > Bacillota > Clostridia > Lachnospirales > Lachnospiraceae > Anaerocolumna. The sequence goes on along the minus strand of JARBTX010000010.1, from coordinate 41,532 downwards.
CAATTACTTGCAGATAATAAACGCACTATAATACAAGTCGCAGAAGAAGTGGGTTACACAGATATAAAACATTTTACCAAAGTATTTAAAAAAGTAACTGGTTTAACACCTTCGGTATATAGAAAGTTATATTATTAAGGGGAGACCGACTATGAAGCAAAAACTTCCGTTGTCTGAAAAGTGTTACATACTATTCATTTGTCTTGTGAGTTTAAATTTAGTACAGGCAGTTATAATTTTTATTCAATCTAATATAAATAAAAAATTCATGCATGCTTGTTATGCTATTCCTATTATAGGATTATTCATTTTATTTCTCATAGCTATACTATTTATTTTCGGTTACAAAGGAATTCTATTACCATATCGAAAAATAACAAGAACAATGAAATTATTTAATCAAGGGCATACAAATGAACAAATATTTCAAATGGAAGAAAGTTTGTGCGGTGATATGCCTGCAATGTTGGAACGAATTAATAGCTTATTAGATAAACAAACTGCTATTAAAATGTCTAAAAAGCAGGCAGAATATCTTGCGCTCCAGAATCAGATAAGTCCACATTTTTTATATAATACATTAGAAGCAATTCGTGGTGATGCATTGGATGCAGGTATGAGCAATATAGCAGAAACCACTGAAGCATTGGCTACTTTTTTTCGTTATACCATAACTGAAGTTGAAAACCTTGTAACCTTAGAAGATGAGCTTGAAAATGTAGAAAACTATTTTATTATTCAACAATATCGATTTGGGAATAAATTAAACATGGAGATAAAAACAGGAGAAGATATCACAGTACTACAATGCCAAATTCCTAAATTAACATTACAACCAATCATTGAAAATGCAGTATTTCATGGGTTGGAATGTAAATGTGGTATTGGAACTATTCGAATAAACATAGAAACTACAAAGCAAAAGTTGCTTGTAAGTATTATTGATGATGGTGTTGGAATGGAGGAAGAACAATTAGATAAGATAAATGAAAGGCTTAACCACATTGAAGTGAATTATGAAAATGATAAAAAATCTGCAAAACACGGTGGAATTGCTTTGTTTAATGTAAGTAGCAGAATTAAATTGTTATTTGGTGAGGAGTATGGATTACATATTTACAGTAATAAGAATATAGGAACAAATGTAAGAATTACTTTGCCATATAGTATAGGTGATAAACGATAACTATAAATAATTAGGTGATAAATGAGAAGTATAAATAAATATATGATAATAACAAATAAATGTAATCATATAAGCTTAGTTATCACAAAAGCATCACAAAAACAAGATATCACAAAGCAAGATATCACAAAGCAAGATATCACAAAAGCATCACAAAACAAGATATCACAAAGCATCACAAAACAAGATATCACAAAAACAAGATATCACCAAAGCAAGATATCACTAAATCAAGGGATCACAAAATCAAGGTATTCACAAAATCAAAATAATTAACTTAAGTAAAAATAAAGCCATAGTTAATAAATATTGAATAGGGATAGGTACATATGCTGGAAGAATTACTTAGAATAGAAAATGGAGTTGTTATTGTTAAAGGTCAGGAATTAATAAAAGGTCTTTATTTACAAGCCTATAAGGGTGAAATACTGGGGTTGCTTTCAGATAATATTATAGAGAAACAATGTATCTTAGATATTTTAAATGGTAAGATTACATTAGATTATGGAAGAGTTTTCTTTGATGAAAAGCGTATTTCTGAAACAGTTCAGATAGTATTTAAAAATAAAATTGCTGTAATTGAGAGTAAATCAAAGTTAGTAGATAATCTCACGGTTGCAGAGAATATTTTTGTTGTACGTGGTGGATTTAAAAAATACTTTGTACATAAAAAAATGCTTTATAAACAGACCTATGGATTATTATCTGAATTTCATCTGAATATTAAACCAAATATGTATGCAGGAAGACTTACTCCTTTAGAGCGATGTATGGTGGAATTAGTGAAAGCTTATGCCACTGGACATCGTTTAATTGTATGTAGTGATTTCACTAGTTTTTTAAGTAGTTTTGATATAGAGAATGTTATATCCCTTATAATATGGTTAAAGAAAAAAGGAATTGGTTTTATCATGATCGAAAATTATGAAAATGTCCTTTTTGAGTATTCAGATCGATTTGCAATTATTAACCACGGTAAAACTATACGAATATTTGATAGGGAAGATATTGATAAGGATAAAATATATTCATTATTAATTGGGGAAGAAAATGAACAATTAAATATAGAACAGCAGACCCTAATAAAAGGTTATGATAATCTATGGAATAATTACATTCAAACAATTCACAATGGGAAATTGGATGAGAAAGAATCTTCCATTCTATTTGAAGTAAAGCATATTTCTACATCAATATTATCAGATATTTCTTTTAAAATACATAAAGGTGAAATATTAAATATTTTATATCAAGATTTTGTTAGTGAGAACGAATTACTTAAGTTACTTTCAGGCGAAATAAAAAAAATAAGCGGCGAAATGAAGCTGGAAGCTAAGGAATATGAACCTGTAAGATTTTGGGATGCTATTAAAAAAGGAGTCTGTTTTGTCAGTGAAGATCCAACCACAAATATGATTTTTAGTGATATGAGTGTAATTGATAATTTATGTTTTACAATGGCTAATAAAGTAGGAAACCTTTGGATGCATAAAAGATACAAAAAAAGTATTATGAAAAACATGGAATCAATTTTCGGAAAAGAAATATTAAAAACTCCAATCACTAATTTAAAACCAATCGATCTATTAAAAATAGCATATTGTAAATGGCTATTATATTTACCTAAAATAATAGTATGCATAAAGCCATTTTCAGCGGTTGATGTACATATGAAAAAGGCGACAGAACAGTTAATTCGTGCATATATCAGAAAGGGAATTGGAGTAATTGTATTAACGTCTAATAGTTCAGAAGCACATGTAATGGGGGGCAAAGTGCTAGTTCTAAAGAAGGGTAAAATAGTGAATGAATATATCTAAAGATTACCACCCTTCTTCTAAAGATAGGCTGTTGATGGCACTTTGAATTTCTGTTATTTTTTACTTAAGAGAGAAACAAAAGTTTAGATGCTGTTGTGGAAAGGGGAAGATATATGGGAGAGTATATGGTTGAATTAAAATCCATATCAAAAGAATTTCCTGGTGTAAAAGCGCTTGATGATGTAAGTTTTGGGTTAAAACAAGGAGAAGTTCATGCCTTATTAGGAGAAAATGGAGCTGGTAAATCTACATTAATGAAGATTTTATGTGGAATTTATGAACGTGATAAGGGTGAATTTTTAGTTGATGGGAAGCGAATTGAAACCATGTCACCAAAGGTAGCATGGGAACTTGGAATTGCAATTATACATCAGGAATTAAATATGTGTTCTCATTTAACAGTAGCAGAAAATATGTTTTTAGCCAGGGAAGATAAGAAATATGGCTTTATCAATCAAAAGGTTATGAACGAAAGAGCAAAAAAAGTATTAGAAAAACTTAAACTGGATATCGATCCTGAAACGGTTGTTGGTAAATTACCTGTATCAAAACAGCAGATGGTAGAAATAGCCAAGGCGTTATCAAGTAATGCAAGAATATTAATTATGGATGAACCCACTTCAGCATTAACAGAACGAGAAATAAAAGAATTATTTCGAATTATAAGAGAGCTTAAATCTACGGGAAAAGGTATCGTGTACATATCGCATCGATTGGATGAATTAAAAGAAATTACAGACCGAATTACAATACTTAGAGATGGAAAATTTGTTGTATCTATGAATTATTCTGATACAACGATACCAGAAATCATTTCATATATGGTGGGTCGAGAAATAAAAGAGAAATATCCAAGGGTAGAATGTAACTTTGGTAAGAAGATTCTTGAGGTTCGAAATTTAAATGCAAAAAAATTAGTTAAAAATATTAGCTTTGATTTGTATGCCGGTGAAATAATAGGGTTTGCTGGATTGATGGGTGCAGGAAGAACAGAGTTAGTAAAAGCTATATTTGGGGTAGACCATATTGATAGTGGTGAAATTATTCTAGATGATGAAAAGATCACGATAAAATCACCTACTGATGCAATAAAGGCAGGCATCGTATGTGCTCCAGAAGATAGAAAAAAAGAAGGTCTCTGCACAGAATTATCCATTCGTGAAAATATTGGTTTAGCAAACTTAGATCATATCTGTAATAGATTAGGATTGGTAAATGGCAAAAAGGAAGTAACTATTACCAAGAAAGCTATAAAAGAGTTAAAAATTAAAACTCCTTCTATCACACAGGATGTTAAAAATCTATCTGGTGGAAATCAACAAAAGATAGTAGTAGGAAAATGGTTGGTTCGAAAAGCAAGAGTTGTAATTTTTGATGAGCCAACAAGAGGAATTGATGTCGCAGCAAAAGTAGAGATATATAATCTTATGAATCGATTAAAAGAAGAAGGGATCGGTGTAATTTTTGTATCCTCCGAACTTCCAGAAATTCTAGGTATGAGTGATAAAATTATTGTTATGTGTGATGGTAGAATTACAGGAACATTAGATATAAAAGAAGCAACACAAGATAAAATTCTAAGACTCGCAACAATGTATCAAGTGAAAAAGGAGGCCTAAAAATGGAATCAAAGAAACAATCCATCCTTCACCAGTTCATTTCAATCCGGGGTATGGGGCAGGTTATATCTGTAACAATAGCGTTAATTATAATGATCATAGTATTTGGTATTATAAATCCATTGTTTCTATCTGGAAATAACACAGCTAACTTGTTACGCCAGGTAGCTCCTATTTTAATTATTGGTATAGGGCAATCCTTTGTATTGATTACAGGTGGAATTGATTTGTCCATTGGATCAGTAGCTGGTATGTCTTGTATGATGTCTGCAACTTTAATGACAGCAGGCAATATGAGCGCTCTTATGGCTATCATTATAACACTAATAAGTTGTTGTTTTATTGGATTAATCAATGGCTTATTAATTGCAAAAACTAAGTTACCTGCTTTTATTGCAACACTTGGCACTATGATTATTGCCCGTGGTATTGCACAATTAGTAAATGGGAACATGAATACAGATAGTGTAAGCTCAAAAGGGTTTCGAAATTTATTTTACTATGGTGATTTTCTAGGCATCTTCTCACCAATTTGGATTGCAATTATACTGTTTTTATTATTTGCAGTGATTTTAGCTAAGACCCGAACCGGTCGCCATACCTATGCCATTGGAAGTAACTATGAAGCTGCAAAATTATCTGGTGTGAATGTTGTTTTAGCAGAAACGAAAGTTTATGTGTTCTCATCATTTTTGGCTTGTATTGTAGGATTTATACTTACGGCACAAAGTGGTATGGGTAGTATGGATGCTGGAAATGGTTACGAGTTAAATGCAGTGGCAGCTTCCGTTATTGGTGGTGTTAGTACTATGGGTGGTCAAGGTATGTTATTTGGTACCGTGATTGGTGCATTTATATGGGGTGTACTAAACAATGGGCTACAATTTGCAGGAGCACCTTTAGCTTTTCGAAATCTTGTTATTGGTGTTGTAGTAATTATTTCAGTTTTAATCGATCGTTTGGCTCGTGGTAACCTTGGTAGTGGTAAAAGAATCTTTGGCTTTAAAAAGTCTAGGTAGTATATAAAGGACTATTAATATTTATAATAATGGTTCCCTTATATAAAATTAAAAGTTATGGGAGGAAGGGTCATGAAAATGAAAAAAATGATGGCTGTTATGATAAGTTTAATAATGGCAATCGCACTATTTGCTACGGGGTGTGACAAAAAGGATTCAACTTCTACATCAGCAAATGCAGGCAATAAGTTTAAGGTATACTTAATTACAATGGATAAAATGGATCAACATTGGGTATCCGTTGATAAAGGTGCAGCAGATATGGCAACTGCTGCAGGTATTACTTACAAATGGGATGCTCCAGATAAAAAAGACAATGCGAAACAAATTGAATGCGTAAACAATGCAGTTGCAGACGGTGCTAATTTGATTTTACTTGCTGCAAACGACCCTACTGCTATTTCAACCGCTGTAGCAGATGCAAAAAGTAAAGGTGTTAAAATTATCTATGTAGATTCACCAGCGAATGAAGAAGCCATTGCTACTCTTTCAACAGATAACTATGGTGCTGGTAAAACAGCAGGTGAAACTATGATAAAAGAACTTGACGCAGCTGGTAAAGCAAGTGGATCCATTGGTATTATAGGTGTTAACACAGCTACTAACTCAACTATGAATCGAGAAGCTGGTTTCCGTGCAGCAATTGAAGCAGATGGAAGATTTACTCTACTTACAACCGAATACAAAGATGGTGATGCTGCAGCTAGTCAAGAATCAGCAGCAGGATTTATCACTGGTAATGCTGATTTAGTTGGTTTATTTGGAACAAATGAAGGTTCTACAGTTGGTGTTGGTAACGCTATCAAAGCAAATAATGGTGGAATCATTGGTGTTGGATTCGATAAATCAGATGCAATACAAGACTTATTAAATGATGGAAGTTTAAAAGCAGCTATGGCACAAAATCCTTATACTATGGGATATCTGGGTATGGCTCAAGCCATTGCAGCTCTTAATGGTAAAAGTACAGGGCCCGCTACCATTGACACTGGTGTTGCAGTATTAGTTAAGAAATAAATAAAAATGCGTGTGACTATTATTCATAGATGCCGATGTAGACAACGGTCTCTTTATGGCTAATAATTCACACGCATTTCTTTTCATTTTAAGGAGATAAAAATTAGGTTTCTACGCGGTGCCACTCTCACCATTATATCTTTTTTCAATAGTTATTGTGATTCACTTATTATTGTGATTTACTTATTATTGTGATTTACTTATTATTGGGATTTACTTATTATTGGGTGTATTAGCTTATATTATAGAGTACTCTCCATCCTTCTGGCAGATAGGTAATGGTATTCATAATCATATCATCTACAAGACTAATAACGTCTGCTTTACTTGCTTTTGGTTTTACCAAAGGATCATTTAAAAAGGCTTTAATAACTAGTTCTTTATTACAGGTTAGTGCTGCAGTTAAGATGGTCTCATGATTCATAATATGTGGTAAAATGAGACCGTATACATTCTCTGGTAAGCTACCTGCAAATATTGGCTTAATCGAATCTTTTGAGAATAAAGCATTGGTCTCAACCACAGCAGTTTCTGGCAGATTCGATATTTGTCTATTCGTATTTGGTATATTTACATTGCTAACCATTCGGTCAAGACCACAAAGTGCCTTAATTAACTTAACGCCTTCTTCTCCCGATGGCTTTGGTATAAGCTCTTCCACGCCAGATACTAATCTGGTACTTTTAAGAAGTCTCGCTTTCAAGTCCTTTTTTCTCCATTCAACTGTAGTTAATCCAAACTTCCAGCTAGTTACGGTGTTAGGATTATTTAGATACTCATTGCCGGGCATAAATTCTGCTAAATGACGATCACCGGCAGCAGCAATTAGTCCGAACCGATTAAATAGATCAAATTTTACTCTATTTGCACAACTAAAGGTGTTACTTACCCAATTACCACCGTCTTCTGAATAACCTTCTTCAAAGTGTTTCTTTATGTATTCTTTGTATACTGGAAATAAATCAATACCCTTATAGGATGCTTGATCAAACCATGTAAAATGGTTAATTCCTAATACGTTAACAAAGATCTCGTTACGGTTTATTTCTTTAAGTCCGAATGTCTCTTCGCAAATACCTTTTAAAACATTTTGTGTACCAAATACTTCATGACAGCATCCAAATGCTTTAATGCCTGGAAATACCTTATATAATGTTTGAATGCATAGTGTCATGGGGTTTGTATAATTAATAACCCATGCGTTTGGGGAAAAGGTTTTAATTGCTTCTGCAATGGTTACAAACATTGGGATTGTACGTAAGGCCCTAATCATTCCACCCGGACCAGCAGTATCACCAACAGATTGATAAATTCCAACTCTCTCAGGAAGGTGTACATCGGATTCCATTTCATCAAATGTACCAGGAAGGATTGATATGATAACAAAATCACAACCAGTAAGTGCTTCTCCTAAATTATCATAAGTTTTGTAGTTCCATTTACCAACGGTATCAGTTCGATTTGTTAAGCGATTCCCTATTGTCTCATTATTTTTTGCAGCATTTGGGTCAATGTCATATAAACGAATGGTACCATTTAATTGTTTCTCCATAGATAAATCAGTCATAAATGTCCATGCCCAACCCCTTGATCCACCACCAATATAAGCTATTTGAATGTCGTTTACATTGCCTTCGGTGTATTTCACGTGATTACCTCCTATAAAAGACTATAATAGTAATAATTTGTATATGGTTTCGATACTTTATTTATTATATAATAATATTGTGTAACAAACTAATATTATAGTTACCATTTAATAGCAGAATCAAACTTTTGGATACCAAACTGTTAGAGTAGAAAGGTGAATTTTCATGAAAGAAATTCTTACAGAAGCTAGTACTAAAGGGTTAGAAATAAGTAAAGCAACAAGAAATTATAAATTTAATATGATAAATAAACATTTCCATGATAGCTATGAGATTTATTATTTACTGGAAGGTGAACGATTTTATTTTATAGATAAAGAGATTTACCACGTGCGAGCAGGTTCACTTGTATTAATTAACAGGGAACAAATTCATAAAACTAGCGCGGTAGAAGAAGGTTGGCATGAAAGAATTCTATTGCAAATAAATCGAGATATATTTGCACCATTTTTAATTGGTTTAGGACTTCCGAATCCAGAAGATTTATTTGCAAATTACTATGGGGTAATTGAACTTGATCATGGAGATAGGAAAGTTGTGGCAGGTATCTTTGAACAATTACTAACGGAGATGCAATTAAAACAAGAACATTATGAATTACAAGTAAAGCTTAAGCTAGCGGAATTAATGATATTAATTAATAGATACTGCAAAAACCAACTAACAACAGTAGATACCTTTAAACCACATCTCGGAAAACATGTAAAGGTAAATCAAGTGGCTACATATATATGGGAACACAGTGACACAAATGAATCCTTAGAAGTAATAGCAGATAAGTTTTATATTAGTAAATCTTATTTAAGCAGAATATTTAAAGAAGTTACTGGGTTCACAATTAATGAGTATATGAATTTAGCTAGAATAAAGAAAGCAAAAAATCTTCTTGCTCATAGTGAATATACTGTCACTGAGATTTCTGAACGAATGGGGTATGAAAGTATTACATATTTTGAAAGGGTTTTTAAAAAATTTACCGGATTATCTCCAAAACAATATAGAAAATTAGAACTTAAGCAAACAAAATAAACTTAATTTCGGTTGACTTAATTTTCTCTAAATTATAAGTTTTCTCTTGGAATTTTTAGTTAAGTATTATATTATATTTTTATAAACTATTTTACTATTATTTAAATTAGTTTTTAAAATAGGCAATTGCGAAACTATATAGTTTATCAAATTGCTTATACAAATATATACGAATTTTCTAGCTTCAGTTGCCCTAAGTAGCAAGATTTAGTTAAAAACACGTATATATTGTATAAGCAAAAGTACATCTTTGATGTTTCTCAATTACCTAAAATATTAAAAGCAAAAAAGGAGAAGATTTATGGACAAAAATCTGATTGCCGTAACACCACCTATGGGGTGGAACAGTTGGGACTGTTATGGTGCATCTGTAACAGAAGAGATTCTTAGAAAAAATGCAGAGTATATGGCAAATCATCTAAAAGAATATGGTTGGGAATACATTGTATGTGATATTCAATGGTATGAACCAAATGCAAATTCAACATGGTATAATTCATTTTATCCTTTGGAAATGGATGAATATTCTAGATTAATTCCAGCAAGTAATCGATTCCCGTCTGCGAAGGATGGACAAGGTTTTAGACCAATCGCAGATTATATACATAGTTTAGGATTAAAATTCGGAATACATATTATGAGAGGAATACCAAGACAAGCAGTGCATCAAGGAACTCCAATTAAAGGAACAAATGCTACAGCGAGAGATATAGCACATCCTTACTCTATTTGTTCTTGGAATACAGATATGTACGGAGTCAATCCAGATGCAACTGGTGCACAGGAATATTATAATTCCTTATTTGAACTGTATGCTAGTTGGGGAGTAGATTTTGTTAAGGTAGATGATATTTGTGTTACAGAATATAAACCGTTGGATCCGTATTCAGCAAAACGTGAGATTGAAATGATTCGTAAAGCCATCGATTCCTGCGGACGTGAAATGGTTTTAAGTTTATCTCCTGGACCAGCAGTACTTAGTGAAGTAAATCATCTTAGCGAACATGCTAATATGTGGAGAATGACTGGAGACTTCTGGGATAATTGGGATCAATTATACCGTATGTTCGATTATTGTAATGATTGGAGCCCATATGTAAAAACAGGCTGTTGGCCAGATTGTGATATGCTACCACTTGGTAGGATTGGAATTAATACTCCAGGACACAATGAATCTGAGAGATATACCAATTTTACAAAAAATGAACAGATAACTATGCTTACATTGTGGTGTTTATTTAGATCTCCATTAATGATTGGGTCTGAACTAACAGCATTAGATGATTGGACTTTAAAGCTATTAACCAATAAAAATGTACTTAGACTACTATCACATTCTCATGGAGCCAGACAAGTGTTTAAAAGCCATGATACGGTTATATGGACAAGTGAAGATTCTGACGGAAGTATCTATGTAGCATTCTTTAATACTAGTTTTTCAAAAACGGAACCAAGTATCAGTTTAACAAGGTTAGGTCTACATGGTACTTTTACCGTAGAAGATGTTTGGAGTTGTGAATCCTTAGGTGATGTAGAACAACGAATAACTACAGAAGTTGGTATTCATGGAGCTAGATTGTATAAGATAAGAAGAAAGTAACAAAAAAGCAGCTAGGTTAAATTGCTTTATTGAATGAAAGATAAAGTAAGATATAGAAAAATAATGAAAGAAATGGTAATGCTTACTGTAATTCATAAAATGAAAAAGCATTAGATATAAACAGAGGAGAAGCTCAGTAGAGGGGGAGGGTAACTACTGAGCTTTGTTTTATGAAAAAATTATCTTATTAGCATTATCGGGTATTACTTACTTTCTATGCTTTTATTATAATAGACATATATGTTTATACCATGTATGAATTATGAACATTTGGTGAATATTTAAATTTTATTTATTCATATTTAAGGCTATGAATAATACAACTTATAATAGAGGATAAGCCTAGTAGTGATGGAGGGTGGCTACTAGGCTTTGTTTTATGAAAAATTAACTTATTAGTATATTGTTTGTAACCGATTGGTTATGAGTTTAGTATAGAGAAATATTGTGTAGAAAAGGTGTAGGATGTATGAATATTTGGTGAACGGTTGTAATTTATGGTAAAAATGGTTATAACAATTTGGAATTGGAAGCGTTTCCCTAGTCAAAATCCATTGATTCTTCACAAATTTAGTATATAATAACTTTGTAACATATTTAATAATTTTGTAACAAAATAAAACTGACAGTGGAGGATTTATGACAAAACACATCCGAAGGATAAGTACATATTGCTTAATAGGATTTCTTGCATTTACAAGTAAATCAATAGTTGCAAATGCTGCTGAAATACCATTAGCAGGCATAGATGTCGTATTAAATGATTTTTATAGGAATAAACCAAATACAGTTACAGATATTACAGAATATTTAATTGATTCTGAATATAAAGATTTGGCTATTGCACAAGTAACAAATTATGTGAATATAAGAAGCAAAGCAGATGAAGAGAGCGAAATACTAGGTAAATTATATAACAATTCAGCAGCTAAAGTTCTTAAAAAAGAAGGTGGCTGGTACAAAATTGAATCTGGTTCTGTTACAGGGTACGTAAATGCAGACTTTTTGGTTACTGGTGATTCCGTAATAGAGTTGGCAAAAAAAGTTGGTAAAAGAATAGCAACTGTGAATACTACTACACTTAAAGTAAGAGACAATCCTAGCTTAGATGCATCTGTTCAAACCCTTGTACCAATAGAGGAAGAACTAAGTGTAAAGAAGGAACTGGATGGATGGATTAAAATATCCATTGATTCTGATGTGGATGGTTATGTATCTGCTGATTACGTAGATTTAACCACCGAATATGAAACAGCTATTTCTATTGAAGAGGAAATTGCACAAATAGAAGCAGAAGCGGAAGCGGCGGAGGCTACTAGAAGGGCAGAGGAAGCAGAAGCGAATCGACTTTCAGGATTAAATCGAGCAAATACTACTGTGAATGAAATAACAACGACAAATAGTAATGTATCATCTATTCGAGAAAAGATTGTGAATTATGCTCTACGTTTTGTTGGAAACCCTTACGTTTGGGGTGGTACAAGTTTAACGAATGGTGCAGATTGTTCAGGGTATACTCAATCCATATTTCGTGATAACGGTATCTATATTCCACGAACTTCAAGAGAGCAAGCAAGTGGTGGTGGAAGAGTTATTTCTATAAATAATATGAAACCAGGAGATTTAATCTTTTATGATAAAGCTGGTACTATAAATCATGTTGCTATCTATATTGGTAATGGTAAAGTTGTTGCTGCAAGTAGTCCAGAAACAGGAATAAAAATTTCTAATTACAATTATAGACAACCATACAAAGTGGTTAATTACATAGATTAATCACGGTAGTAAATAATAAGTTTTAAATAGATTTTAGACAATCAAAATCATTTCTTTGAAACGATATGATTGTCTTTTCTATTACTAAAATGAAAAACAAAGTGACTTGTTATATATGAATAAGCAGCCGGAGGTAAGTTATAAATGAATCAATCGTATAAGAATTTAAAATATTTTTTAATAATAGGAATTATTACAATAATCGCAGTAATCATCATTAGTATCAAACAATCCCCTAAGGATAATAGTAATATAGACGAAACCAATAAGGTGGAAAATATTAATGAAACGGAAAGTATTTCTACTGATACTTATAAAGCAACAGACGAAACAATATTAAATAGTGATCAACAAACCAATTATGCTGATGATAGTAATTTGGTTGCAGATTCTACAAAAGTGATAGATGAGAATATAAAAAATGATATTAATAAAGTTATTAAAGAATTTTATAAGAAACCAAGTAAAATCAATAAAGATATTATAGCAGGTAGTTCAGAGAAAGAAAAAAAAGAGACAGTTGAATCTATCTTAAAGAAACGAGAAGGAATAGAAGAATTTAAGAATATAACTTCTTATTTTAGAGCTGGGTTAGATGAAACTTCCTATGTTGTTTTTATAACTTATGATACAAAATTTAAAAACATAAATACATTAGCACCTGGTATGAGTGTGTTATATATACTTCAAAATGAAGAAAGTTATGAGATTGTTGATAATATAGATGATGCTGCTGTAAATGATTATGTAATTCAATTAACAAAAGAGGATGAGATTAAGGATTTAATTGATACAGTAAACACAAAATTAAAAGAAGCGATGGAAAGTGATAAAGAGCTAAAAACCTTTGTTGAAAAATTAGAAAGTGTTTCAGAATAAAATGAATGAATTTGATGAAATACATTAAACTAAATAAATAAATTAAATAAATATGGTATGTGAGTAGTTAAGGAAGCAATGAATAAGCGTTATCCCAAATGTTGGACAACTAAAACCAACATTTGGAGATGCATTTTCGAATTGCTTCCTTTTTTTGTTAATTATATTTATTAAGTGGTTACATTATTTCTGTGGCACGTGAAAATTAATTTCAAGTATATTGACGTAAAATGAAAATAATGTTAGTATTAAATCAATAATAACGGTATAAAATATGCAAAATACACAATGTAATGAAAATTAAATACCAAAACACGAAATAAAATGTAAAAATAATTCATAATCATGAAAGAAAATGAAAATGCAATAAGGTTTTAGATAAGTTAAATGAAAAAATATGTATGTAAAAGGAGATTTTAAATGAGAGGAGGTGCCTTCATATTAACGCTATTTGGGGTTTAATGAAATTGGCAAGTGGAATAGTAAAGCTAATGATATAACTAATGATAAAAATCCAGATTATATTAAAATGTTTGTTTACTAAAGGAGAAGGTGTATGCGTAAATGGAGAGACTTGAATTTTATATCTAGAAAAAATCAGGATGTTGATACTAATATTGTCATTCAAAGAATAGAAAGTGGAAACTTAGAAAGTAATGAAAATGTAAACAATGATAAACTTAAACCAAATCAAAAATTTATTATTCATGAATTTATTAAATTAGTAAAAATGTTTAAAGGATATATAGCTGAGATATCGTCATTAAGTGATTCTGTGATAGAAACAGCAGATGAAACCGAAGAACTATCAAAAACGATGACAAGTATCAATGATGCAGTTGCAAAAGGGGCAAAAGAACAAGCCAGGCAGACAGAGAATAGTATGAATTCGGTAGAAGGATTGTCTTTAAAATTTGATAATGTAAATAAAGCGATGCAAGTCATTGAAGATAGAATTCATTTATTAGAAGATACTAGTTTACATGGAATCAATAATTTAAAAGATACATTAAGCAAAAGTGCTGAAACAAGAGAGTCCTTTGGAGATGTTGCAAAAAGTATAAAAACTTTAAACTTGAAAGCCAATCATATTAATCAAATTATTTCGTCAATTAAGGAAATAGCGAACCAGACGAATTTATTGGCATTAAATGCATCCATTGAAGCGGCAAGAGCAGGAGAAGCTGGTAAGGGATTTACTGTGGTTGCAGAAGAAGTTCGTAAATTGGCCGATATGAGTTCTACATCAGCATTTGAAATTAAAAACATTATTGATGAAATAAACGTTGAGATTAATGTAACAGAAGAAATCATTAATTCAGCAGAAGGTAAATTAAATTTACAGCTGGAATCTGTGGGGGCTGTGGACAGTTCTTTTCATAACATAGATTTTTACATAAGTGAAGTTGTTACTCAATATTCCTTGGTTAAAGAAAGTATGGATGAGTTACATGCTTTGAAAAATTCATTGATAGATGATATTACCAATATTGCCGCTTTTTCAGAAGAAACAGAAGCATCAACTGGAGCAGCAGTGGAATTAAGTATGCATCAAACGAATTCGATGGCTGTTTTATCGGATATTTCTAAAAAATTAAGAGAAAAGATAGTTAGTGTTCAAAGTGAAATAGGTTATTTCAATGTGGAATGTGAAGTAAATAAAAAAACAAAAGTTGGTTTTGTAACCATATTACCAGAGGATGATCCTTATATGGTAAGTATGATTAAAATAGCTAGAGAAACAGCTAAAAAATATGGATATGACCTTATTGTACGATATCCTGAAAATTATTTGAACAGCAAACCTGAAAAACAGATAGAAATTATTAATGAGTTAACAAAAGGTGAGAATGGTCTTGATTATCTAATAGTACATCCATGGGAACCAAGACTCTTAACACCTGTCGTTCATGAGTTAAATCAAAAAGGAATAAAAACCATTTGTATTGATGGTGATCTACAAGGTAGTGAGAGATTAGCTTATATTGGAACTGATAACAGCAAGGCAGGTTTAAGTGTCGGGGAAGAAATAGTAAAGCTAACGAAGGGGACTGGTAAAGTGATACTTAGTACTGTTCGTGAGAGTGAAATAGCGAAAAAAAGAATAAATACCATAAAAGAATACCTATCTAACTATCCAGATATAAGTATTGTCGATATTGATATCAATCATGGTGATGTAAAAGAGAGAGCTGCATTTATTGAAAATTCTATTAGTAAATATACTGATGTAAAATTAATTGCAGGATTGGATTTACATTTTGTTAAAGTAGCAGAATTACTGAAACAAACTAGGGATATAAGAGATATTAAGTTAATTGGATTTGATAATACAGAATATAATATCAATGCAGTTAAATCTGGTGTCGTAGATGCTATTATATCTCAAAGGCATAATTTATTTGGACAAGTGGCTTTAAAATGCATATTTGATTTTGAGAATGGCAAAAAAATTAAAGAGATAGAACTATTAGATACATATCAAATAACAAAGGTTAGTACAGGATTACTATAGATAACAATATAATTTAGGAATCATTATATTTTATGAAATATGTTACAAAGAAAATTAAGTTGAAAGTTAATACCATATAAGTAACCATATGTGTAATAGATAGTAAAAAAATTCAATATATTAATAATGACAATATATTTTATGGTGAAACTATGGATAACGAACAACAACAAGAAAAACTAAAGTTTTTTGTTAAAACTGGAATTGCAGTATTATCATTTCTTGTACTTATTTTTCTTGGTATTAAATACATACCGGACGCATTGTCAGTATCGAATTCAGCAGATACTAAGAAGTTACCAATTTATTGCGTAAAT
This sequence comes from Anaerocolumna sp., assembly GCA_029239975.1. Lineage (GTDB taxonomy): Bacteria > Bacillota > Clostridia > Lachnospirales > Lachnospiraceae > Anaerocolumna. The sequence goes on along the minus strand of JARBTX010000010.1, from coordinate 25,106 downwards.
GTAGATGAAAAAAAAGTTGCACTAACCTTTGACGCAGCATGGGGAAATGAAGATACTTCAAAAATCCTAGATATTTTAGCTAAATATAATGTAAAAGTTACTTTTTTCATGACGAGTGGATGGGTATCGAAATATCCAGATGATGTAAAAGCTATCGTAAAAGCTGGGCATGACTTAGGTAATCATAGTGAAAATCATAAGCATATGTCACAATTATCAAAAGATCAATGTATAGATGAAATTTTAAAAACTCATCAGAAAGTAAAAGAATTAACTGGGATAGATATGAATTTATTTAGAGCACCGTATGGAGATTATAATAATACTGTGGTGGAAGCGACCAATGAAGCGGGGTATTATTGTATTCAGTGGAATATTGATTCCATGGACTGGAAAGATTACGGAGTAGACAGTATCATAAATGAGACTGTAAACAATAAAGCACTTGGTAATGGCTCAATTATCCTGTTACATAATGGGGCAAAGTATACGCCAGAGGCACTTGAATCAATTATAATTAGACTTATGAATAATGGGTATGAGTTGGTACCAGTTTCACAGCTAATATTTACTGGTGAATACATGGTGGATCAAACAGGAAGGCAGATTGAAAAATAGTTATAAATAGAAATTTGATATGGAAGTTGGATAATGGCTTGTATCGAGTGGATGCAAGCCATTATTTAAGTGCGCCCGATGGACGCACTTTCCATGGGTGCAAGTCCCGAATCCACCGGTATTGGGAAGGATATAGACGAAGGCAAGGGTATAATCTTTTTGGTAGAATCTGATATTGTTAGGCGCTGGTAACATTCTAACCAATGGGATTTTCCAATAAATACTTGACACAAACATGGAAGATCTAAAGTTTAAATTTTGGAACAAACGTTATATAATGGTACTATATTTATGAGATAAGTATGGGTGTAATGATGATAAGTTTAATAGAGAAGAGGACGAGAGTTTACTTATTTTCTGGCTTGTTCATAGGAAAAAATATTATAATAAAAGTCAAAATTTTATAAGCTATAACCAATGTATTTGATAAAGAAACATGTAAGGTCAATATTTTACATGACAAAGGAAATGCCAGCTATTTCATGCATATTGCGTTTCGGATATCCTATCTATGAGTAGAAGGACAAAAGAGTGCAAGATATAACTTTCACTCAGAAAGAAATTCCCTTTCACTCTAAAAGAAGATATTCTTTCTCTTAGATTGAACTCTAACATGAATTCCAGTGGGTATCTATGTTCGACTTCTTTCAAGTTTTTTTAGCTAGCAGAACGACATTATGGAGGTAAAATATGGATGAAATAATTGATAAGTATGGTAGAAAGCTTCACGTTGTGACCATTGATAATGGTTGTATGTCTTTTACAGTTCTCCCAGAGAGAGGCATGGATATAGGTGATATTTACATAAATGGAGAAAAGGTATCTTGGGAGACACCAGAGGGGGAGCTGCTTCATCCTGATAGTGTTGATCTAAAAGAACAGGGAGCCTGGGACAAAGGATTTGTAGCCAGCGTTTCGACGATTGGACCAGAGATATTTGGAACACCGGATGAGATTAGAACCGTGCATGGAACAGGTGCTTACTCTACGGTAGATCTTAGCACTTTTTGCGTGAATGAATCAAAAGATGAAATAGAAGTTTTGGGTAATGTGACAATTCGGGGATATGAGAAGAACCCAGTGTATAAAAAGGAAATCCGTATTGTAACGAAGCGGAATTCCACTTTTTTGACTCGTTTTGAAAGAACGATCAACCTTACAGATGACAGGCAGCATATTGACGATGGTTTTCATATACAACCAGCAGGAGCTTTTGTATCAAAAGGCGGTAGATATGTGATTCCTGTAAAAAGTGAGCATATGCTTTTGCGTGATTCGGCTCCGGCAGAGGAAGATCCATTGAAAATATATGACTACAGTATGCCACTGGATCCGATCAGATGTTATCAATATGTACCGGAAGAAGTGAGAGGACTTGAGATGCTTCCTCTACCGAATACCCATCATGTTACAGCAGAGATGCTGGTTGATGATAGATGGACTATGGCAGCTGTTCTTGTAAGACCTCTGGGTGTATTTCCAAGAAGTTTGATAGCCAAAAGAGCCAAAGGAAAACCCATGTATGCCATTGAACCATGTAAGACCAGACCAAATTCAATCAAACAGAAGTCCATTGATGGAGAGCTGATGTATCTTAATCCTCACGAATCTATGGATTCCTGGATTACTTTAGGATATCTTATGGACCAAAAAGAAATAAAGGAAGTTGCCCAAAGAATCGAAGAGGCGAAAGGATAAAGGATAAAGAATGAAAGAAAATAGTCTAATTATTAAGTTCAGCATGATATTGATGGTAGCGTTTTTGCTGTATGGAATGTATGTGAGCTACGGAACCTATAGAACTATTTTAAAGGATAATTCGGAATATATCGATATTATGGTCGATGTGAACATTGACAGTCTTAGACAGACCCATGCGCTAATCAGAGGAACGACGTTTTCACTGTCAGGCAGTAATTCAATAGAAGGCTGGCGAAATGATGAGACTTTTTTCTCAAGGGGAGACAAGAAGGGTTACCTGAATCTGGAGAACCTGAACCAGGAAATGCAGAAGATTCTTACAGATAATAATGTATGGAACTTTGATCTTTTTGATTACTTTGTTATTTATGAAAATGAAAAATTGATCGCTTTTACTTATACAAAGCCTTTTAGCACGCAGCAGATTATTACCTCTTCCCAGAAAATATACAAGCAAATTAAGGATAATGAAGATTATACGATAGAGATTCCACCCACAGATGAAGATGATACAATCTATACCACACTTCGTATCAAATCAGATTTCAAGAGTGAGAATGAGCTATACATTATTGGGGCTACAAATGAAAGATGTTTTGGTGACAGATTGAGTAACCTAGCTACCTATGATGGTTCACTAGTATTTATGACAGACAAAGAGGGTATGGTTTATTCATCGAATGATAGTGAATGGTTGGGAAAAAAAGTGCCAAAGATGTTACTTGGGTTGTCTAATTCCTTAGAAAAAAGAGAGATTGTAATGAATAGAACCAGCTATATAGTAACAAAACGAGCGATAAACAAAGAAAACAACTTTATCTATCTTTATCCAAAGCAGGAGTTAGTGCTTCATACATTCTTAGGAATGAAATCCTTTCTTGCGATATCGATACTTTTTGCAGCTTTTATTGTGGTAATTTTTGTTCTTTTAACGAATGGGGTAAAACGTTTAGTGAAGAATGCCTATGAATCTAAAATATTGCTGGATGAGATGGAAATTAAGTTTTTACAGCATCAAATGAATCCACACTTTCTGTTTAATATTTTATTAACTATACAGATAAAGGCAAAATTGTCTGGGGATGAAAAGATTTATAAGATGATTTCTTCGTTATCTGGATTGTTACGAGCAGGAATCTATAAAGATGCCCGTGCCATTGTGTCAATTAAGGAGGAACTAAAATATGTAGAGTATTATCTCTGGCTTCAAAAGGAACGATTTGATGATCGCCTTAACTATAGTATTGTTGTATCGGATGATTCTATACTGGATTGCGAAATTCCTAGACTGATCATTGAATCAATGGTGGAGAATGCCATTGTACATGGTATCGAGAATATGTCAGAAGGAGCCATGGTCCTTGTTACCCTGGAATATGTTGTTTCAAATGAGAAAGAAGAAATCTTGATTCATGTCATAGACAATGGAGCCGGTTTTAATGCAGCTAAGGTGGTTTCAGAAAAGGTAGGATTGGAAAACGACGGAAGTATCCGACGTGATAAAATGGGGCTTAACAATACCAATCAAAGATTGAAGCTAATTTATGGTGAACAATATGGTCTGATCATTCATAGCAAAGAAATGGAAGGAACAGATATAGAAATACATATACCGAAGAAGATTATGGAGACAGAATATGATAAAGGTAATGATAGTTGATGACGAACGTAATATCAGAGAAGGTATTATTCATTTAATTAATTGGAGAGAACTGGGGTGCGAAGTGGTACATTCCTGTAATAGCGGAAGTACTGCACTTGCTTATATGGAAGGTAATCCGGTGGATATCGTTGTAACTGATATTAAAATGCCTAATATGGATGGAATTGAGTTAAGTAAAAAAATAAGTGAAATGTATTTGGCTAAGGTAATTATCTTAACAGCATATTCCGATTTCGAATTGGCAAAGCAAGCGATTAAGTATAATGTATCTGACTTCATCGTAAAAAATGAATTTATAGAAGAACTGCCGTTAGCTATAAATAAAACCATAGATCAGTTGGTAAAGGAACGAGACTCGAGAGGAGCTGGAAGGGCAGAGATGTGTGACAGCTTTGATTATGTTAAAGTGTTTCAGCGCCTAATTATGACGGGCGAGATTTCAGATAAGGAGATAGCGGAAGGTAAATTAGAGGAGAACAATTATGTTCTATGTGCTTGCGATATTACCTATTATGATAAGAAAGATGGAAATCAAAATATGCCTGAGCTTCTTAATAACATTCTTCGAATCTCTTTAAAAGACTGTTGCTACAGCATTATACCATTTTCCGATTCTTATTTGATTATTCCTGTAAGATACAAAAAGAATAGCACGATCGGTTTAAATACCATCGTAGATTATTTTAACAATATAATTATCATGATAGAAGAATTCATGAGAATTGATATTAAACTGGGAATCAGTTCAGAAATAAAAGCGATAAAGCAGGTGAAAAATGGATATGAAGAAGCAAGACAGGCATTGGCTAAGATAACAACTCGGGGAACTGCTATAAAAGTGTACACTTCTAAGTCTCTACCAGGTGCTATCACAACCTTTGATGTGGATAGATACACCAATATACTACTAGAGCTTACCTTTGATGAGGAAAACCAGGAGGCACAAGGTAAGCTTACGGAAGGGTTTGAAAAGTTGGCTAATACTGGCTGTTCCGTTGAACAGTGTCAGCTGTATATGCTGGTGATCTGTAGCTCTATTATACATAAAGCAGTAAAGTATCATCTGGATGTTGATCAAGACTTTAATGAGATGGAAAAAGAAGTTTATGAAAAGATTCAGAATGCAAAGACTATCTTTCGGTTAATCCGTATAGGAACTGATACCATTGAAAGAGTCAGAGCACTGTGCATTGGTAAAAAAAATTTTAAAAATGAGTTGGTTAATAAGGTGGAAGAATGTATAAGGCAGCATTATAAGGAAGAACTTAATCTTCAGTATATTTGCAATGAATTGTATTTAAACAATAGCTATGTAAGCCGTGCTTATAGAAAATTGACCGGCTATACGGTTACGGAGAAGATTGCTATGTACCGTGTGGGTAAGGCAAAAGAACTCTTATCAGGGACTAGTATGAAAATTTATGAGATAGCACAGGCAGTAGGTTTTAAGGATGCACCTTATTTTACTAACGTTTTTATGAAATATACAGGAAAGAGTCCTACTGATTTCAGGCAGGAACAATAAAGGATAATATATCAAAATATTTATAGAAAGGTAAAAAACACACAAGAAAAATGAGAAAATAAATAGTCAGTATAAGAAGTGGTCAATTTTCTATAACAGGAAGAAAAAGGACTCTATGTTGAATTAATGGTAGATACGGTATTATGATCATGTGTTAAACAACAAATCATTTATTTAGGAGGGTTTATGAGAAAAAGAATATCAAAAGCTATTGCTCTACTGTTGTCCCTTACCATGGTCATGTCATTAACAGCATGTGGTAACAAGGCAGACAAAGAAACAAGTACTAGTAAGACAGAGGATAAGACAGAGGAAACAAGCTCTGAACCAGTAGAAATCTCTTATGCAACATTCATGGTTGGTTCTCATACATCTGCAGCAGCTGAAGCAGAAGTAATCGATGCCTTCAATAAGAAGTATGAAGGCGTTTATAAAGTAGTAGTGGAAGAACTACCAAGTGATAATGCATTCGTAGATAAAATGAAGGTATTAGCTTCTTCTAAGACTTTACCAGATGTACTTATTGGTAAAAATGGTATCAGAGAGCTTGCTATCGATAATGGACAGGCTGTAAATATTAAGCCATTTTTAGAAGAAGATGCAGAGTGGATGAAGTTTGTAGGTGAAGATGCTATGAACTACAATATGGAAGAAGACGGAAGCGTTTACTCTATCTCCAATCAACGTCAGAATATCGGATATTTCTACAACAAAGAAATGTTTGAAAAAGCAGGCATCACACCAGCTAAGACTTGGGATGAGTTCATGAGCAACAATGCAAAGTTAAAAGAAGCTGGATTTACACCATTAGCTTTGATGACTGGTGAAAATGCATGGACTACAAACCTTTGGTTGGCTGCAATGATCGGTACAGATGGTGCAGAAGGTAATGCATTCATGAATACAAGCTATCCAACAAACTATAACAATAGCTCAGTAATCAAGGGCTTAGAGATGCTTAAGACATGCTTAAAAGAGTACACTACTCCAGATGCAGTTGGTGCACTTTATGCAAATGCAGCAAACAACTTCGAACAGGGTAATGTAGCTATGATTGCTAACGGTCCTTGGATGTGTCCTGATTTTACAGATGAAACCAAGTCTATGCCTGGTTTTGGTGATAAAGTTGGTGTAGCTCTTTATCCAGAAGATGGATTAGTTGCACAGTTTGAGGTTGGATATATTCTTTGTACCAACGGAAAATCAGAAGAAGAACAAAAGGGTGCTCTTGAATTCCTTAAGTTCAAGACTGGTGAGTATGCTCAGAGCGTATTCCTTGAAAAAGCTGGCGTTCTTCCTTTGACAGAAAACGTAAAGATATCTGATGAATACAAAGCAGCGAATCCTATTCTTGCAGAACTAATCGAGTTGTCTGGTAGTGCAAAGTACACCTTTGAAAATATTGATAATACAGCATTCACTGCTATCGTAGATGAAACTGCTATTAGATATCCAGAACTTGCATATGATGAAATTACTCCAGAGGAGTTTGCAGATCAACTTACCAAGGTAGCTGAACAAAGCAAGAACTAAAATGTTTTAACCAATTGTGCAAGCATAAATAAGGACTTATGAGAGCTTCATATTTATGCTTGTACTATATTTTTGCTAATTTTTAAAGAAAATTTATAATATTGTGAATTAAAAAGCAATTCACATGGGAAGAATTACGAAGTTTACATGTTTGTGCAAACACCATGTTCTTCTATGACTTGAGCAGCCAGGAAGTGGCTGCATGGAGGTATATTATGACAAAAAATATGAAATGGATAATACTATTTCTGCTTCCAGGGATCTTATTATTCAGCTTTGTATTCCTTGGGCCTATCGTAGTATTGTTTGGAACATCAATTACGAATTGGACCATTGGCAAGGAAATATCATTTGTTGGATTAAAGAATTTTATATATCTATTTACAGAAGACAAAACATTTATCGACGGCTTGAAAAATACTGTTGTCTGGATTGCTCTTCAGGCAACCTTTCATGTACTTATCGGAACTATCGTAGCAATTGTTTTAGCAAAAAAGAGATGGTATAGCAATGCTATAAGAACCATTTACTTTATACCAAATGTTATTTCGAGTGCAGCATTGGGGATGCTGTTCTTATGTGTGATGAATCCCCAGTATGGACTGATCAATTCATTAATTACGAAAATAACGGGAGAAGGCTTTATTCAGAACTGGTTTATGGATCCAAAGTCTGCATTTTTTACAGTTACCATGACATGGCTTCCATATGCAGGACTTGTTACAGTTTTAGTCATGGCTGAGATGTCATCTATTTCGGAAGATGTATATGAAGCAGCAAAGATCGATGGGGCCTCGTCTTTTCAGACAGATATATATGTGATTTTACCTCTTATGAAAAATATAATCGGAACCTCTGTCGTTCTGGCATCTACTAGTATGCTACAGAAGCTTGACATTATCATGATGACCACCAACGGTGGACCAGGAAGTAGAACCATGAATATGCCTATGTATCTGTATAAAACCGTATTTACCAATAACGATTATGGATTGGCAAATGCACAAGGTGTTTTATTGGTAATTCTAGGCATGATTGTGCTTAAGAGTATTCGCAAAGCGTTCAATATGGACGCAAAAGAATAGAAAGGATGACATTATGTTTAGAATATTAAGAAAAATACTTACAGCCCTATTGCTGACGGTCGTAGTGATCATCTCCATTGTACCCTTTGCGTGGGTGTTGTTTTCTTCCTTTAAAACCAATAGTGAGATTTTGTCAGGAACTCTTTTGTTTCCTTCTGGATTTCACTTTAGCAATTATGTAACAGCTTTTAAGCTGGCACCTCTTGTAACCTTTTATAAGAACAGTATTTTAATATCTATCGTAGGAACAGCATTGAATCTTGTTGTATGTTCCATGGCAGCTTATGTAGTGGTAAGAAACTCCTTTAAGTTAAAGGGTTTTGTAATGCTTCTGTTTTCCATCGGACTGATAATCCCTGGAGCAGCATTGCTTCAACCGTTATATACCATATTAAATGCTACAGGTCTTTATAATACGAGAACTGGTCTTATTCTTATATACACAGCACTTGGTATGCCGACTACCTTTTATGTCATGATGAGTTACATAAAGACCATTCCGTATACTTTGGAAGAGGCGGCTTATATTGATGGCTCTGGATTTTTAAGAACCTTTGTGCAGATTGTTCTGCCACTAACTAGACCAGCATTTGCTACGGCAGGTGTTATTCAGTTTTTACTATGCTGGAACGAATTCCAGTTGGCTCTTACTTTAACAGGAGAGACTGGAAAAAGAACTCTTCCAATTGCACTTTACTATTTTAAGAGTGCATTTGCCAGCGATTACGGTGCTATGTTTGCAGCTACAGTAGTAGTTGTTATACCTAGCATCATTACATTTATATTACTTCAAAAACAGGTAATTTCAGGATTGGCTGCCGGATCAGTTAAGGGATAAATTGTAAGAACCCAGAAATGAGCACAGAGAGGTGCTCATTCCAGTCTTCATCACTATCGTTTGAGAGATGCCGCAAAAGTGGCATCATAACGGGAAGGCTTACAGAAATATGCAAGAATGGAGTTAAAAATGAATACGAATTGGTGTCTATATGAAAATTCCTATAATGGTGATCTGTTAAAGCATTATGAAGGCTTAATGACCCAGGGGAATGGATATCTTCATGTGCGAGGTAGCTATGAAGAAGGAATATCAGGAGCAGTGCAGGATGAAGAGTATGATAGAAAGCCTGCCAATGTTACGTTAGAAAAGCATAAAAAACAAAAATCCAAATGGGGAACTTATATCCCTGGTATAGTGGGACCACATCCTTATTTGAAAACAGAAACAATTAATCTTCCTTACTTATTTGACTTAAGGGTAAATGCGGATGGGGAAGCACTGGACATGGAAAAGAGTCAGACCTTGAAGTACGAAAGGTATCTGAATCTACAGGATGGTGTTCTTACTAGGTCCTTTATCTGGAAAACAAAGAAGGGAAATGCACTCTCCCTTACTTTTACTCGATTTATCTCCATGGCAGATAAACATATGGCCATTCAGAAACTCACCATAAAAGCAGAGTCAGGAAATGCTAACTTACATGTGACAGGTGACATAAACACTGGAGTCAGAACCAATGGATTTGATCATTTTACGAATATAATAAAAGAAAAACAAGATGGTATAACCCGTGTCATTACAGAAACCAATGGTGGAAACACCGTTACCATGTGCTCTTACCTAGATCAGGAAGGAGAACAGGTGATATTGGAAGGGGAACAGCTTACCATAACGAAAGTAATCCATGTCAGTACAGATAGGGACGGAGAAATTCCGGAACTAAAAGAGACAGAGTTGGATATCAGAACCTTTGATGTAGATAAGGCTCTAGAAAGACACAGACTGAAATGGGCTGAGAAATGGGAAACAGCAGATATAAGAATCGATGGGGACGATCGTGCCCAGCTAGCGATTCGAATGTCTATTTACCATTTGATGAGAGCAGATAATGAAGATGATCCAAGAGTAGCTATTTGCGCCAAGGGTCACGCTGGAGAAGGATACTGTGGCAGATACTTCTGGGATACAGAGATAAACATGCTGCCGTTCTTTATTCATACCAATCCAAAAGCAGCAAAAAATCTGATGAAGTTCCGCTTCTTAACCCTTCCTGGAGCAAAGGAAAATGCAAAAGCCTATGGCTATGAAGGTGCGCGCTATGCTTGGGAATCTTCTGTGACTGGTACAGAAGAATGTGCGTGTTGGCAGTATGCTGATCATGAGGTTCATGTAACAGCAGATATTATATATGCCATGGAGCATTATGTAAAAGCTACTGGCGATGTGGCTTTTATAAAAGAATGTGGTCTGGAAATCATGAAGGAAACTGCAAAGTACTGGGCTGGACGTGTAGATAAGATTAACGGACAGTATGAACTCTTAGGTGTTATGGGTCCTGATGAATATCTTCCAATGACTAAGAACAATGCATTTACCAATCGAATGGTTAAATTTTCTTTAGATAAAACCCTACAGTATTGTAAGGAGTTAGATCAAGTAGAGAAGGATGAACTTGTAGAGTGGGAAGCAATCAAGGAGCGCTTAAGGCTTCCTTACAAAGAAACAGATGAACTTATCATGCAGTCTGATGATTTTTCTTCTTATGCTGATTTGGATTTTAATGAAATCTGGACGGACCGTTCCAGATGTTTTGGAGAATTTATTTCTCAGGAAAAGAATTATCGCTCAAAGGCTTTAAAGCAAGCAGATGTACTGGAGATGATGATGTTGTTTCCTAAGGAATTTACTAAGAAGCAGCTAGAAGTAAATTATGATTATTACGAACCGATTACCACTCATGATTCCTCTCTTTCTGCGGCTGTTCACGGTATTCTGGCAGCTCACATGGGAAGAATGGAGGAAGCAGAAAGCTTTCTTAATAAGGTGATAGACATTGATATGTCTCCAAAGAAACGGGGAGCCGAAGAAGGCATACATATTGCAAATTGTGGCGGTTTGTGGCAGTTAATTGTATATGGTTTTGCAGGACTAAGTAGTGCAATGTGGGAAGAAGACTTGGTGCTTCAACCACACTTACCGAAAGAATGGAAACAGTTGGATATTCCGCTTATGTGGCACGGGGAAAAGAAGAGGGTTGTAGTGACACATGAGGGATACAATATATATTAAAGGAGAAAGGTATAAATGGGAAAAAAATTATTATTGTTAATGCTAATTGTAGCAATGGTGACTACTTCACTGCCGGCACAGACCGCAAAGGCAGAAGTAGAAAGTCAGTATCGAAACCCCCTTATGAGAGGTGCTGATCCTACAATCACGAGAGATGCTGATGGTTTTTATTATTGTGGCTTTGCTACAGATAATAATATTTATCTGAAAAGAGCAGAGACGGTTCTTGGAATATCTACAGCAAAGAGTAGACTTGTATGGAAGAAGCCTGCGAACTTTGGTTATGTATGGGGACCATATATCTATCGTTTAGAAGGTAAGTGGTATATCTATTTTGCATCCGGTCCGGAGACTGACTTCGGTTATGGACATCCAAGTACCTATGTACTGGAAAATGAATCACCGGATCCATTTGAAGGTACTTGGGTACTTAAAGGTAGCTGGTCCAATAAGGATGAAAATGGACAAGCTACAATGAAAGACGGTCTTATGAATGCACAAGGCTATGGACTTCCATGTGGAGTTATTACCATGGGAGGAGAAACATACTATACTTATACCAAATATTTTTACTATGAAGATAACTATTTAGGAACAGCGAGTGGATCAGCGATTGATTTTACCAGAACCAAGTTTGATGAGTGTCCTACCATCGTAAAGATGCTCAATCCATGGACTTTGGATAATGGAACTGTAGCAGATTCAACAGGAGAATTATCAAAAGGAACAGAGTGTACTCTAGCTAGACCAATTTATGACTGGGAAAAGTTTGGAGACAATATTAATGAAGGTGCTGCAGTAGTAGAAAAAGATGGAAAGGTATACTTTGCATATTCTGCAAGTAGCTTTATGAATGATAACTATGGTGTAGCAGTATCCTATGCAGATTTAAATTCTGATTTACTAGATCCGAATTCCTGGCAGAAGCTTCCTGTGCCACTAATGCAGAAGTCACCAGAGAACAGTGCGTATGGACCAGGATCACCTCTTTTTGTAAAGTCCGAGGACGGAACAGAGGATTGGTTAATTCATCATGCAGGCCCAGTTGGTGGACAAACAGGATCTAACCGTTGGGTTAGAGCTACTCCGGTTAGCTGGACTGATTATGGTTTTGTTAATGTAGGTGTACCATCCAATCCGGGAACTGTTTTCGATAGACCGTCCGGTGAAGAAAAGAGTGAAGTGTTGGAAGCAGAAGATGCTACCTGCGTAAGTGTAGAGAAAAGAATTATAAGTGACAGTGCCAGAAGCTCAGGATCTGGTAATATTAAGTTTAATGAAGCTGGTGGATATGTAGAGTTTGACGTAGATGCCGAAAGTGCTGGTATGTACTCTTTGGATTTCCGTTATAACAATGTTGTAACCGGTTCTGCTATCACCATGGATTTGTCAGTGAATGATAGCCAGCAAAGAACACTAATCTTTGAGTCCAATGGAAACTATACAGCAAACATGGATATTGTGAAAGTATATAACATTGCACTTCAAGAAGGAAACAATAAGATTCGTATGACAGCTCCAGCTGCCAGCGAGCTTATTCTGGACTCTCTTATCATTAAGAAAACCACCATTTATGAAGCAGAAGGTGCTGTTTTATCCGGTGGTGCTAAGACTAGCATGGAGCATTCAGGATTCAGTGGAAATGGTTACGTAGATAATCTTTATACAAACGGAACTGGTGTTGCATTTACAGTTACTGCTCCTTATACAGGGAACTATTCCGTTGATCTTCGTTACTGCAATGGATTTTATAATGAAAAGATTAATAAATCTCTTTCTATTTATGTAAATGGAGAGAAAGTAAAAACTGCCGATTGTTTCTATGGAACTAGTTGGTCAGATTGGCAAGATCGTTACGATAACCTAAACTTAAAGCAAGGTGAAAATACGATTGAGTATAAATATGATGATACTTCTTTGGGTAATGTGAATATTGACTATATTACAGTAACGGAAGCAGTTACCATGACTTATGAAGCAGAACAGGCAGTGTTATCCGGTAGTGCAAGTCTTGCAAAAGATCATACAGGATTTACAGGAACTGGCTTTGTAGGTGGTCTGTGGCAGGATGGAGCAGTAGAATTTAATGTAGATGTAGAAACAGCTGCTACATATGATGTATCCATGAAGTATGCACTTGGATTTGCCGGCGAAACAAGAAATATGAACTTATTTGTCAATGGTGAGTCAAAAGGAACAGTTACCTTTACAGATACCGCTGGTTGGGATAACTGGGGTAAAAAAGTAGTTGCAATGGAACTAAAAGAAGGCATAAATACCATTAAATTGGCTAGAGTTGGAGCAGGTCAAGGAGATATAAACCTAGACAACATCCATCTTCAGAGAAGAATTCCATGGGCATATCAAGCAGAAACGGCTAATATGCTTGGTGGAGCCCATAAATCTGATGATCATCTTTGGTATGAAGGAACCGGCTTTGCTGGTGGATTTGAAAGTGCTAACGGTACAGAGGGAATCGAATTTACGGTAAATGTACCATACACAGGCACCCATACAGCAACGGTAAGATATTCTGGTGCACAACCAAGTAATATAACTATGAGCTTGTATGTAAATGGAGCGAGAATCAAACAAATTGAATTCCCACCGACAAAGAATTGGGATACCTGGAGTGAAATAACCTACGATGTAGATTTGAAGGCAGGAGACAATACCATAAAGATTCTTCGTGAGGTTACTGACTCTGGATGTTTTAATATTGACAGCCTAACAATTGATAAGTATAGCAGTGCTAAGTCCTCCCTTAAGGATCCAGGTCTGGTATCTGGTACCGTATACGTAATGAAGTCAAAGACAAGTGGCAAGGCAGCAGATGTAGCAGGCTATTCTAGAGAAGCTGGTGCACTTGTTAATCAGTGGAATTATTTAGGTAATATCAATCAATTATGGGAATTATTAGACCAAGGAAATGGATATTGGAAGCTTATGAGTTCCTATAGTGGACATATGCTGGATGTGAAAGATACAAATGATTACTATACCTGCCAACAGGTAAATGATCCAAATTCTCTTTCTCAGCAATGGAAGATTGAACAGGTAGGAGATTCTTATAAGTTTACCAATAGACAGTATGATATGGTTTTAGAAGTCGTTGATGGTTCGACTAATAATGGTACAATGATTCGCCTTGCAACATACGAAGAAGGGGCTGATCGTCAGCTTTGGAAGATTGCAGATGGCTTCGATGCTACTGGTATTAAACCAGGCGGAGAAACACCTGGCGGAGAAACACCTGGCGGAGAAACACCTGGTGGAGAAACACCTGGCGGAGAAACACCTGGCGGAGAAACACCTGGCGGAGAAACACCTGGCGGAGAAACACCTGGCGGAAGCATACCTGGTGGAAACACTGGTGGAAGTATAGGAGAAAGCATTGAGAACATAACCTTAGGGGAGGCAGACTTAAAAGACGGTTCTTATACTTTACCAACTGATCGTATCGTGAAAATGATTACTGAATCAAAAGATTCTGTAGTAGATGTGTCAGTAAAACGTTCTAATAGTAAAGCAGATACAAGTATCATATTGGAAGCAGAGATTTTAGCTAATGCTTCTAAAGCTGGAAAGTCTTTATCTGTTACTGTGAAAGATGAGAATGATTTGGTAGTTTATAGTTGGAGCTTTGATAAAGATCAACTTAAACAATCTAAGAATGAGATGAAAGATATTAACTTAACACTAGACATTAGTGCATTAAGTGAGAATGCAACACTTAAAAATGGAACTGATGGTAATGGTGTTGTAATGAACTTTGCATATAGTGGGGTACTTCCTGCACAAGCAAGTGTGAAAGTTTATGTTGGCAACATGAATGACGTTAAAGCAGGAAATAAAATTTACTTATACCATGTTAATAAGAGTACAGGTAAGTTTGAAACATTACCATATAGTTCAAAATATTTTGTAGATGCAAAAGGTTACATTACGGTTGATATTTTGCACTGTTCCGATTATGTAGCACTTACCAAAGAAGCACCTAAGGATAAGTATGTCAGCCTTACAAATCAAATTAAGGTTACTCCTTTAAAGGTAAATTTAACTCTTGGTAAGAAAACATCCACAAATGTTAAAATCCAGTTACCTAACACTTTACAATTGGTAAATAATTTAAAAGATAAAACTACACAAAGTGCTTTAGGTGCAGTAACAATATCCTATTCCTCTTCCAACAAGAAAGTAGCAACTGTAGATAAGAATGGTAAAATAACAGCAGTTGGATCAGGTAAAACAGTTATTACAACAACTTTAAAACTTTATAATGGTAAGGTTAAAAAAGTTAAAACTGTCATTACTGTAAAGGGTTAAACTGCTTATAGTAAACTAATTCTTTGATGATAGGAAATAAGTTTACATTTAGTGCTAAGTAAAAGGGAACAGATGATGTTTTATGATTGTAGGAGATATAGTAATAAAAATTAAAGTCGATGTAAAATAATAAGGTGAAATAATTAAATTTACTGTATTGTTTTCGGGATATTATATTACGATACTAGTAACTTAACAAGTAGGAGGTGTATCTTGCCTCCTTCTTGTTTTATTAGGATAGTTAATACCTTGTTATTGTAAATGAATAATCCAAAAGATTAGATGATAGGAATGGTGAAAAACATGATTAAGGGAATAATTTTCGACTTGGACGGAGTATTAGTCTCAACGGACGAGCTTCATTATAAGGCATGGAAAAAGCTTGCTACGGATCTAGGCATAATGGGATTTACAAAGGAAGATAATGCAAGGCAAAAAGGTGTAAGTAGAATGGACTCGTTAGAGGTAGTATTAGAAAAGGGTAATAAACAATACTCTCTGGAAGAAAAGTTAGCTTTTGCAGAACAAAAAAATGATTTTTACATAGAGCTTTTACAGGGACTAACCGTTGATGCGGTACTTGCGGGGGTAAAAGAAACCTTAACTATGCTAAGAGGAAAAGGGTTGCTCATAGGAATAGGCTCCGTTAGTAAAAATACACCGCTTATTCTGGAAAAAACCGGACTCAAACCATATATTGATCAAATTAGCTGTGGACTGGATATTACGAAATCAAAGCCAGATCCAGAGGTTTTCCTAGTTGCAGCAAAAAAATTAGGTCTACCACCACAACAATGTCTTGTCGTAGAAGACTCGAAAGCTGGAATAATAGCAGCAAAAGCAGCAAATATGTACTCTCTTTCAGTAGGTCCAGAGTATGAACAATTAGGTGCAGATTATAAAGCTAAAGATCTTCAGTGTGAAATAGATTGGGATAGTATTTTAAATTCATAATTGATGAGGCAGAGAAATCACTCTCTTTTAATAGATTAGCGTAGTCCTTTCTTTATAATCAAATATTGTGAATATTAAAAAATGGAATATAAAGGCGTTAGCTGGGAGTAATGAATACTCCCAGTTTTTTTACTGCAACCATAATACAATTATAAATTCTTAATTAGATCTTTCTTTTGAAAAATATCTCAATTTGTATTTATAGGGGGTATAACCTATATATCTTTTAAATGTTTTAATAAAATAACCAACATTCTCAAATCCACATTCCAATGATATTTCCAGTACATTTAGATTGGTTTTCTTTAAGAAATCACAAGCAATATATATCCTATGAAGATTAATGTATTCAATAGGTGTTCTTCCGGTTATTTCTTTAAAGAAATAGGTAAAATGTGAAATACTGTATCCGGATACACGAGCCAGTTCATCTACTGTAATATTAGTATTATAATTCTTGTGAATATATTGGATTACGTTTTCAAGTTTTATTATTGACGTTGTATTTTCTGTGATAGTATTCGTATTGAATAATCCAGCTTCAAAGATATAAGAAAAGATTATATATAAATTGGATTTTATCTTAAGCTCATACGCAAAAGGTTTTTCTTCATAAGTATTGCATATGAGCTTAATTGTCTCAATTACATAATTTTCTTTTTCAATTGGAGAAAAACAATTGTTTATATTATATTTAGGAGACAGATACCTGTTGCATATATCTATGTTAGAAAATAAAAAGGAAGGATGGAATACTACTGCATAAAAATCTAAGCAATCCTTGTCTTCTGAAGATATAGAATGAAGAGTATTTGGTTTCACAAAAGCACATTGACCTTCCTTAAGTTCGAGATTTTCTATACCAATACGGATAAATGCACTTCCTGATTTTATATATATAAATTCACATTCCTCATGCCAATGATAGGAGGCAAATAATCTGGTAGCATGGTAGATTTTAATTGGAAATTCTTTTGTACCGTGGTCAACAGGTTCTTTTAAATCATATGTATTCATATACAGACTCCAATCATATAATAGTGCAATTTTTAAATATAATAGATACAGAAAATAGATATTTATAATAGTATTATATAATTATAGAAATAAAATGCAAGTAGAGATGTATTGTGAATTATGATATGAATTTGTTGATTAGGAGGACTGGTAATGGGTGAATTTAAAGTTGAAGGAAACAAATTAATCTTTCAAAGAGACGGTGAAAAGGGTGTGATAGAGCCATGGGGTAAAGATTGTCTAAGGTTTATTTCTACTCCCAATGATAAGGTATCTGACGAATCTTGGAACCTTCTACCACAACTGGAAACAAAAGTTGTTATTAACATAGAAAATGACAAAGCAATGATTACAAATGGTATTTTATCTGCTCAAATATATTCGACTGGGAAAGTAGTTTATTATAAAAACGGGAATGAACTTTTAGCCGAGCGCTCTGAAGTTGCTTTTCAATGGAAATTTAGAGATTATCAAATAAAGGATAGTGATAGGTACCGTGCTACGGTAATTTTTGAAGCATATGAAAATGAACATTTTTATGGATTGGGCCAAGAGCAAAATGACTGCTTTGATTTAAAAGGATCCACAAGCAGATTAATACATATTAATACAAAATCTTCTATACCTTTCGTATATTCCTCGAAAGGATACGGTTTCTTATGGAATAACCCAGCGATTGGTCGCTGTGAACTCGCTAGTAATCATACTCTTTGGGAAGCTAACTTAACAAAGCAAATCGATTATCTTATGATTGCGGGAGAAAATCCTAGAGATGTTATGGGAAAATATGCTGATTTAACAGGGCATGCACCAATATTTCCAAAATGGGCGTCCGGTTTTTGGCAAAGTAAATTAAGATATGAAGATAGGGAAGAGTTACTTTCTGTTGCAAGAGAGTACAAAAAGCGCAACCTTCCAATAGCAGCAATTGTTATTGACTATTTTCATTGGACGGAACAAGGTGAGTGGAAACTAGATACAAAATATTGGCCCGATCCGAAAGCAATGTGTCAAGAATTAGAAACCATGGGAATTAAGCCAATTGTATCAATTTGGCCTACTATCAATCCTGCTAGCGAGAATTATGATTATATGGATAAAAATAATATGTTAATAAAAACTGAGAATGGAAAATTTGGTATATTTAACTTTCATGGTCCGCAAACTTATATTGATCCTAGTAATCCAGACACCAGAGAATTTGTATGGTCAAAGATATATGATAACTACTATACAAATGGTATAAAGAATTACTGGCTAGATGAGGCAGAGCCAGAAGTAGTTCCAGCAAATTTTGATAACCTACGTTTTTATAAAGGGAATGGTGATGAAGTGGGATTAATATATCCATACCACTATGCACAGCTATTTTATGAAGGATTAAAAGGAATAGGAGAAACAGAAATTATTTCCTTAGTCAGAGCTGCATGGATTGGAAGTCAACGATATGGATCATTGGTATGGTCTGGTGATATCCCATCTACTTTTGAAGCTCTTCGTATGAGTGTAAAAACTGGATTAAATATGGCCATGTGCGGAATCCCATGGTGGAATAGTGATATTGGTGGATTCTGGGGGGCAGATACTGAAAGTGAGTATTTTAAGGAATTAATAGTTCGGTGGTTTCAATTTGGTGTATTTTGTCCTGTTACTAGGCTGCATGGTGCTAGAAATAGAACGAAAAACCAAGTAGAACGAAATCCAGGAGTTAAGGAACCAAGAGGTGGGGATAATGAGATCTGGAGCTTCGGAGAAGAAGTATATAATATCTTAAGTGGACTCCTTAAACTACGCGAAAGACTTCGTCCTTATATACATGAGCATATGGAAGTGGCTTCTAGAACAGGAACACCTGTCATGAGACCGATGTTTTTCGATTATCCACAAGATGAAATATGCTATACTCTAGGTGGTCAATATATGTTTGGTGATGATATTCTATTTGCACCAATTGTAGATCAGGGAGTGAAAGAGAAAAAGGTATATCTTCCAAAAGGTGAATGGATTGATGTAAACGAGAAAAAGGAGTATAGTGGAGAATACTTTATTAGTATGCATGCAGAAATGAATCAGTTTGTTGCCTTTATCAAGAAAGGCAGTGCTTATATTACAATATTTGAGTAGGTATTAGACTAAGCTATTAATCATTCATTAGATTCAAAGACACTAATAAAATAATCCATTACAAGTAGTACTTTAATAATATTGGTTATGTCGATAACTTATAATAGAAAGATTATAATATTAGTAAATCATTAATACAAAGTAAATAATAGCGTTTGGCATTTTGTGTCAAACGCTATTATTTGTATTATTAATAATAGTAATCTAATAATCTATATGTAAATAATTATAGATAAAATATAAAATGCAATATGTACTATTTTAAACGATTATCAAGAAATTTTTTAGCACTTTGCTGTTCACGTAATTCATTTTTAACTTCTTCAGGAATAGGTTTGTTAAAAGCTTTTCCTAATTTCATAGCTAAATTATCTTTACAGTTTTTGCAAAAGCGTCCTGTTTTTATAAGGGTACCGCAAATTTCACAGTCAACACCGATGATGGAGTCTGCAGTGAATTCCAAACGTTCTTCCCTTACCCATTTTCTAATCTGCTGTACAGATACATCATTTACATCTGAGACTTGTTGCATGGTAGCTCCTGGATTTTCGTATAGGTATTCCTTTACTCTTTCAAATTTTTCATCTAATATACTTGTACACTTAGTACAGATAGGTGCACCAGTTTGATAATAAAATAGTTTGCCACAAATTTTACAATTTATTGTATCCATAAAAAATTTCC
Source organism: Anaerocolumna sp. (assembly GCA_029239975.1). Taxonomy (GTDB): domain Bacteria; phylum Bacillota; class Clostridia; order Lachnospirales; family Lachnospiraceae; genus Anaerocolumna. Next base: position 4,806 of record JARBTX010000010.1, on the reverse strand, counting down.
TTTCTATGAAAAGCTAGTCATCTTATGTAACAGTTAGTTGCGGTTTTACACATCATAAGAGTTTATTAAGATGTATATCATTTTTATTATAAGCTCCGATGTTTGTTACAAAATTGTCGTTTTATAGTTTTACAACTTATTTTATCATTTTTTATTAAAAAATCAATCATAATATCAACTATTCCTTACTTTTTACATTTATTCTAAATATAAAGCTAATATTCTTTTGATATTTATTGATAAAATCATATCAGAAAGGTATAATTAAGATTAATTTAAACTTATTTTCTATCTTTTTGTTTCATTTGTTTGTAACAATAAGAGAAAGGTAATTTAAAGGAAAACGTACTTGGAGGACTCACATTGAATACACTACATTTTAAATATGCCATTGAAGTTGATCGGACATGTTCTATATCACAGGCAGCAGAAAATCTCTATATGGGGCAGCCAAGCTTAAGTAAAGCAATAAAAGAACTTGAAGATTCATTAGGATATGCAATATTTGAAAGAACTTCAAAAGGTGTAAAAACGACTCAAAAAGGCAAGGAATTTTTATCTTATGCTAGAAATATTCTGATTCAAATTGAAAAGATGGAATCTCTTTCCGATATGGATAGTAAAAATACACAAAATTTCAATATATCAATTCCTAGAGGAAGCTACATCGCTGATGCTATTACCAGTTTTTTATCCGAATTAGATAACAATAAGGGTTTAAATGTTAACATACAGGAAACGAATTCTAAACAAGTGATTACTAATATATTAGATGGACCATTTAATCTTGGGATTATACGCTACCAATTAGAATATGAAAATTATATACAGGATTATCTGACAGAAAAAAGACTTAAGTTTGAAACTATATGGGAATATGATTACTTAGTACTTATGGCGGCGAAACACCCTTTAGCGCAGAAAGAGAACGTGGAGCAAACAGACCTAAAAGATTATATTGAGATAACCCATGGAGATACAACAATTCCATATTTTATGCATAGTGGCAACATCAAAGTTAATAAAAATACGGATTCCGATAAGCGTATTTATGTATATGACCGTTGTAGCCAATATGATTTACTTACTACAATTCCTACTACATATATGTGGGTCTCTCCAATTCCAGAAAAATGGTTAAAGAGATATCAGTTGGTCCAACGTAAATGTGAAGTTTCAGGGAATAGATATAAAGATGTGTTTATTTATCCCAATGATTATAAGTTTACTTCACTAGACAGAGAATTTATTAATAAACTATCAGAAGCAAAAAATCAGGTATCATTTCATGATTATAAATAATGTAATAAAAATCGTATGTCGCATTTAATTCCTTTGTTAAGGAAAGAACATGACATACGATTTCTTTATTAGCAGTTATACTAAAAATGGAATAACGCTATTCCATTTTGGCATAATCAAATCAGTTTAATCTAAATTTGCTATATAATTTTATAATATATTGTCAATAATTTCACATTAAATTAACATAAATTTATCTCGTGTAATAATATAAAAAGCAAGATGACTTTTCAAAATGTTATTTTATGTTTCGGATTTAAACTATTTGGTATAAAATGAATAATAAATATATTTATTATGTTAAAAATAATCTATATTCTGACATATATCGATATTGGAATATGGATAAAACTTTTTTGCATTTCACAATGTTAGTCTTGATTGTTAAAATATAAACAATCCAAGAAAACTACATGGATACTTCAATATCAGATAGAAGTAGTTAAAGTAATGAGATTCCACAAATTGTGGCTACATAAAAAATAGTGAGATAAAGTTTAATCATAAGGAGGATTATGTAATGTCAAGATTTACAGTACCAAGAGACCTTTATCATGGTAAAGGATCATTAGAAGCATTAAAAACATTAAAAGGTTCAAAAGCAATCGTGGTTGTTGGCGGCGGAAGTATGAAACGTTTTGGTTTCTTAGATAAAGTTGTAAGCTACCTAAAAGAAGCAGGAATGGAAGTTGAATTATTTGAAGGTGTAGAGCCAGATCCATCTGTTGAAACCGTTATGAAAGGTGCAGAAGCAATGACTAAGTTCCAACCTGATTGGATTGTTTCCATCGGTGGTGGATCACCTATTGATGCTGCAAAAGCTATGTGGGCTTTCTATGAATATCCAGAAACAACTTTTGAAGATCTATGTATTCCATTTAATTTCCCTACTCTTCGTACAAAAGCTAAATTCTGTGCGATTCCATCTACTTCAGGAACAGCAACTGAAGTTACTGCATTTTCAGTAATTACAGATTATGCAAAAGGTATCAAATATCCGTTAGCTGATTTTAATATAACCCCTGATATTGCAATTGTAGATCCAGATTTAGCTGAAACAATGCCAGCAAAACTTACAGCACATACTGGTATGGATGCTATGACTCATGCAGTAGAGGCTTATGTTTCTACATTGAACAGTGATTATACTGATCCACTTGCACTTCATTCAATTAAAATGGTAAGTGAAAACTTAGTAAAATCTTATAAAGGTGATATGGATGCACGTGCTAAGATGCATAATGCACAATGTCTTGCAGGTATGGCGTTCTCTAACGCATTACTTGGTATAGTACATTCTATGGCACATAAAACTGGTGCAGCTTATACAGGTGGACATATAGTTCATGGTTGTGCCAACGCAATGTATCTTCCTAAAGTTATAAAATATAACGCAAAAGATGAAACTGCTGCTAAAAGATATGCTGAGATTGCTGCATTCCTAGGATTAACACCTTCAGCAGATGCACTAATCGCTCACATTAATGAATTAAATAGAGCTCTTGATATTCCTTCCTGCATCAAAGATTATGAAGGTGGAATTATAGATGAAGCAGAATTCCTTGAAAAACTTCCTAAAGTATCTGAACTTGCAGTAGGTGATGCATGTACAGGTTCTAATCCAAGAGCTATTACTCCTAAGGAAATGGAAAAATTATTATATTGCTGTTACTTCGATACAGAAGTTAACTTCTAAGTTCGTAAATATAATAAGATAGCATTATACAATTAACATAAAAATGGTTTTCTATATAAAAAAGTAAAAGGCTGCGGCCCAAAACCGCAGTTTTTTTAATGAGGTGAATTATGTATCAGATCATAAAAAAGAAAATATTAAACCCTACGGTTACTTTAATGGAGATAGATGCACCAATCATTGCAAAAAAAGCTATGCCTGGTCAATTTATCATATTACGAACAGATGAATGTGGTGAGAGAATTCCACTTACAATTGCGGATTTCGACCGCGAAAAAGGTACCATAACTATCATATTTCAAATAGTTGGTGCAACTACAGAAGCTTTAAACCATATGGAAGAAGGCGATTGTCTTCATGACTTTGTAGGACCTCTTGGTAGAGCTACGAATACAAAGGATAAAAAGAAAGTTGCTGTTGTTGGTGGTGGAGTTGGATGTGCAATAGCATACCCTGTTGTGAAAAAGTTTCATGAACAAGGTAGTGAAGTACATGCAATCGTTGGTTTTCGTAACAAGGACCTTGTTATTCTAGAACAGGAATTCAAGAATAATAGCAGTAAATTTGTATTAATGTCTGATGATGGAAGTTGCGGAGAAAAAGGGCTTGTTACAGATGCTCTTAAGGCATTAATTGATAGTGGAGAACAATACGATGAGGTTATTACGATCGGACCACTTATTATGATGAAATTCGTAAGTAAACTTACGAAGGAATACGGTATTAAGACGGTTGCAAGTATGAATCCAATTATGATAGATGGTACTGGAATGTGTGGTGGTTGCAGGCTAACTGTTGGTGGTAAAACAAAATTTGCTTGTGTGGATGGTCCAGAATTTGATGGACATGAAATAGATTTTGATGAAGCCATTGCCCGTTCTGCAATGTACAAACCATTTGAGAGAGAAGCACATGAAAAAGTCTGCAATCTTTTCAATGCATAATCTTTAACACTTATATTAAATTACGTCTATGTAACAAAGAAATGGAGGTACAAATGGCTGCAAATATGTCACTAAAAAAAAATGAAATGCCTGTACAAGAAGCAGAAATTAGAAATAAAAATTTTCTTGAAGTTACTCTAGGGTATACAAAAGAACAAGCAATGGATGAAGCAAAACGTTGCTTAACTTGTAAACATAAACCATGTATTACAGGATGTCCTGTACAAATTGATATTCCTGATTTTATTACAGAAGTAGCAAATGGTGATTTTGAAGCTGCGTATCAGGTTATCACTCGTGCTAGTTCATTACCAGCTGTATGTGGCAGAGTTTGTCCACAAGAATCTCAATGTGAATCAAAATGCGTTCGTGGGATAAAAGGGGAAGCAGTAGCAATTGGGAGAATGGAACGATTTGTTGCAGATTATCATAATGCAAATGTGAAGGAAAAACAAGTTAGACCAGAACCAAATGGTCATAAAGTAGCAGTAATTGGTTCTGGCCCATCTGGTTTAGCATGCGCGGGAACACTTGCTAAAGAAGGGTATGAAGTTACCGTTTTTGAAGCTCTTCATCTTGCAGGTGGAGTTTTGGTCTATGGAATTCCTGAATTTAGACTTCCTAAAACAATTGTACAAAAAGAAATTGATTCCTTAAAAGAACTGGGAGTTGATATTCAAACAAATATGGTGATTGGGAAAACAATTTCAATAAATGAGTTATTTGAAGATTATGGTTATGAAGCTGTATTTATTGGATCTGGTGCAGGTCTTCCTAACTTTATGAATATAAAGGGTGAGAACCTAAAAGGTGTTTATTCTGCAACTGAATTTTTAACCAGAATTAATCTTATGAAGGCATATC